>CAZLTD010000095.1:0-23594 GCA_964562385.1 uncultured Desulfobacula sp. | reverse complement strand
TCAGGACGCAGATTCCACCTTAGCAAGTGGTCCAAAAATCGGGGTTAAGCGCATTTATCAGTTGATTTTAGGAAAGAAATCTTTGGATAAAATTTTTTTAAGGTAAAACTTGTCGGTTCAAATAGTGGGGCCTATAAGTCATCGCTTTTCTGAAAAGATATCCAACCACAATATCTGGTTCCTGGATAAGTTGCTCAATATTCACCTTTATGGAAAATAATCGCTGCTTCAAGGCAAATATAAACTGCCCTTGAATATCTCTTTACATCATTTTTGGATATTGTTACTAATTAGTATGGATTACTTATTATCGGGAATAAGCAATCCGGTACCCGACGATTTCTCGTCGTCAATTATTGCAATCTAAAACAAAATCAGAGGCAGAATAAGTGACGCCTAAAATGATATCTGATTCAAAAAAATTAAAAAAAAAGGCAATAAGAGCGGGTATTCTTATTGTCTGTATTTCCGGCTTTTTTTTGCAGTGTTTTGCCCAAGGACCGTCAAAACAAAAAATTATCGGCATCTCCAATCACTGGGTTGGCAACGATGTCAATAAAGCGCTTGTCAAAATCATCACCGATTCGCTTGAAAAAAAAGATTACAGAGTGCTCTCGCTCGACTCTAACGGAGACCGTAAAAAGCAGCAGCAGCATGTAAAAATTTTTATTGATAAAAAATTTGACGGCATCATTATCAAGGGCGGTATCGGCGATGATTTCCTTGATCTGGCAAAAAAAGCCACCGCTGCGAACATTCCGCTGGTAGGGGTTGAAATGACACTTCCCGGGGCAGTGGCTGCTGTTGGGAGCCCGGACGCCACCTATGCCGATCTTACAAACTGGATGATCCATTGCATGGGCGGCAGTGGCAAGTACATGGTGGTCACCAATTACGGCTGGCACCCGCTGGACGCCAGGGAGAAAGCAGCAATAGCCGTCATTCAAAAAAAATCTGACAAAAAAGGGAAAGACCTTATCCTGGCTGACGGAAAAGTTTACTCCATTGGCCTTGATGACCCGATTAATGAGAATTATGACGTCATCAAAAATGTTCTCAAACAACACCCTGATCTGAAGGGTATTATCACGACATGGGGTATCCCGGTAGTTGCCGCCGGCAAGGCTGTCATTGAAACAGGAACAATAGATCAAATCTCCATCATCGGCTGTGATGCAGACCAGGCGGTGCTTGCATTAATGGCCAAAAAAGGGTCACCCCGCATCAGCATCATGGGATGGCGGCATGATGAGATGTCGATTATCGCCTCGGATATAATCCATAAGGCGGTGAGCATGGGGGATGTTAAAACCGCCCGGGAACGTTTACAATTCAAACATATTGCCAGACCATTCTTTGTGACAAATGACAATACGGCTAAACAATACTTCAGTCCGGTTAAGACAATGACTCCGGAGGAAGCCTGGAATTTCCTGCTTCCCGATAAAAAGCGCCCATGGTGATCTGTTATGAAAAAATCGTTTGAAAAAACGTTCAGCATCATGCTGGGTGTCGGGCTGTTGCTGATTGCAGGTCTGCTGATACTTTTCTCTGCCTCTGCCATGAGAAAGATCTCAGACAAAACCGCACATTCCTCACACCGCATTGTTAGTGATGTGTCTGCCAAATTCAATAAAATTGTGCTGCAATCTGCTGAGACCATCCTTGTTGACAAAGCAAAATCCCAGGCCCACTTTGTTGAGTCCCGGATCAATGTCGCCATGGATACCGCCCGGACCATCAGCCAGTTAATGGCGGGTCTCAAGGCAAAAGGTGCGTCCGCATCGGGAATCAACCGGGATCGCATTATCATGCTTCTCAAAGGAGCCATTGCCGATAACAAAGGGTTCATGGGGATCTATACCTGCTGGGAGCCGGACCGTTTTGACGGGAATGCTTATGCCTATGAAAACCTGGAAGGGCATGACAAAACAGGCCGTTTTATCCCTTACTGGTTCCGGGATGCATTCGAGGATTTAAGTTTGCACCCACTTACCCATTACACCTCATCAGAAAAAGACTCAAATGGCGTAAGACTGGGAGAGTATTACCTTGCCCCCAGAGAACGGGGCGAAGAGTGTCTGATTGATCCCTTTATTAAAAAGATAAACAATGAAGAGATCTGGTGCACATCTCTAGTATCCCCGATAATTGTCGACCGGGTATTTTATGGCGTTGCCGGTGTGGATCTGCGTCTTAAGAACATACAATTGCTGGCAGAAACCGTGGCTGATGATCTATACAACGGCAGCGGCCAGGTACTGTTTATCAGCAATAACGGCACGGTGGTCGCGGACAGTAAAAACCCGGATCATATCGGGCAGCCCATGAACCGATTCCGCCCCGACACCTGGGATCTGCAGTCTCAATACATGTACTCCACACGGCAGATCACCGAAATCGTCGATGGCAGCATCAGCGTTTTTTTCCCTTTAAAAATCGGCCGGGTCACAACCCCCTGGATGGTAAACATTCTGCTTCCCGAAGAGGTGGTCATAAAACAGGCCCGTCAGGTTACCGAAAAAATGAAAAATGAGCTTAAAAATGTCACGGCTCTGAGTAAAAAAGAAAGCGACCGCTCAATTCGCAAACAGCTGCTGGTTGGCGGATGCGTCAGCCTGGTGGTGCTGGTAATGATAATATTTCTGGTCCGAAAAGAAATGCAAATGATGCGTCATGCGGAACAGGCAGTAACAGAAAGTGAAAAAAAATATCGAAACCTTTTTGAATCCTCAATGGATGCCATTCTATTATTAGATCCTGAAAACGGCTATCTGGACTGCAACCCGGCAGCGCTTGAGATGTTTGATATTCCATCCAAAAACCAGCTTTTTGAACTGACGCCGGATGATTTATCTCCCCGTTATCAACCAGATGGCAAAATGTCGTCTGAAAAAGCCAAATTGATTATAACAAAGGCCATGGCGGATGGGTCGATTATTTTTGAGTGGACCCATAAACGCCTGGATGGTGTAGAATTTTTTGCCAGTGTTCTTGCGACCCGGGTGAACATAGGGGGGCGGACCATGATTCAGGGAACGATCCGTGACATATCTGAATATAAACACACACAGGAGATGATGATCCAGTCTGAAAAAATGCTCTCCGTAGGCGGTCTTGCAGCAGGCATGGCACATGAAATAAACAACCCCCTGGCCGGTATGATTCAGAATGCCAGTGTTATCAGCAATAGATTAACCAATCTTGAGATGGACGCCAACCAGAAAGCCGCCGCAGAAATAGGCATTCACATGGATGACATCAAGGCATTTATAGAAAAAAGAGAGATTGGACGTATGATCACGGCCGTTAATGAGTCCGGCCGCCGGATGGCGGCTATTGTAAACAACATGCTCAGTTTTGCAAGAAAGAGTGATGCCCAGGTTTCTTCCCACGTTCTTTCAAAGCTTCTCGATAAAACCCTTGAGCTTGCAGCCACTGATTTTGATTTAAAAAAGCACTATGACTTCAAGAAAATTAAAATCATAAAAGAGTATGGCGCAAATGTGCCTGCTGTACCCTGTGAGGGTGCCAAAATTCAGCAGGTTTTCCTCAACATCCTCAAAAACGGCGCCCAGGCCATGCAGGAGGCTAACATCGAAAAACCGATGTTTATTATCCGGACGCATTTTGAGGAATACCGGCAAATGGTCTGTATGGAAATTGAAGACAATGGTCCCGGCATGTCTGAAAAAACACGCAGGCGTGTTTTTGAGCCGTTTTATACCACCAAGGCTGCGGGTGTGGGAACCGGTCTGGGGTTGAGTGTATCCTATTTTATCATCACCGAAAATCACGGCGGTGAATTGAGCGTGGAATCTTCTCTTGATTCCGGCGCTAAATTTATGATCCGCCTGCCATTGGAAGGGAAAAATGAGGCCGTTTGATTCCTTTTCCAATTTAAAAACTCAACAACTGCAACTATCAGATGTTCTTCCATTGACAACAAAGCCTTCCATCATTAATGTGTCGGGCATGAAAACCATCGCCTTTTTTGATTTTGACGGGACATTAACCACCCGGGACACCCTGGTCGATTTTACCCGGTATGCTTTTGGGAATATTAAATTTGCTGTTGGCTCATTGATGCTGACACCGTTTTTGGTCCTCTTTGGGTTAAAACGTGTAAGCCGGGATGACGTTGCCCGGCGGTTTATTCAATATTTTTACAAAAACAAGGTCCTGTCTGATCTTGAGCAAAAAGCCCGTGAATATGTTTCAAACAATCTGCCCGCAATTATGAACCAGGACGTTTTTAAAGCATTTTGCCAGCATAAAAAAAACAGTGCTGATGTCGTTGTTGTGTCCGCCTCTCCGTCCATCTGGCTCTCCCTTTGGTGTAAAACAAACAATGCCGGCCTGATCGCCACACGTCTTGAGGCGCACAACGGTATTTTAAGTGGTATTATCACAGGCAAACGCTGCATCGGCAATGAAAAGGTCACAAGGATAAAAAAAAAATTCATTTTGTCCGATTACAGCCGGATCATTGCTTATGGGAACAGCGACGGTGACACGGCCATGCTTGAAATGGCCCACGAGGCCTATTATGTCAATGGCAGGTCTGTAACTAAATACCGGCCAAAAACATGAATACTCTCCATAAAATCAATCGGTTTTGGTTATCACGTGCTTGACAACGGTCAATTACTTATTTAGATAAGGTCTTTATATTTTACGGCTTTCCATTAAGGATATATAAATGTTTATATTTTTGCAGTGCCTGACAATTCTTCGAATTCCCCTTGCCATTATCCTGGCATTTATACTTTTCCTTTTTGACATCCAGTCGTTCCCGGTGATTGCCACAGCTGTGATACTTATTGCGATGATTGAAATCAGTGACCTTCTGGACGGATTTTTGGCCCGCAAATTTGATTCCGTCACCGAATGGGGCGCCATGCTGGACCCCTATGCCGACAGTATTTCAAGATTGATACTATACTGGAGTTTTTCCCACAACGGCCTGGTAACGCCGCTAGTCCCCATTGCCATGGCATTTCGGGATATAACCGTGGCATACTGCAGGATCACCCTGACCCGCTACAATATGACCGTATCCGCCAAGCTGAGCGGAAAAATCAAAGCCATTATCCAGGGCGTGTGTGCCTTTATCATCGTCATCGGTCCCCTTTACTGGAAATACACCGGGGACTGGGTGATATCGCTGCTCAGCTGGATCGTGATTATTGCAACGCTCTCTTCGATCTTCGAGTATGCCAAATCCGCCTTTACAGCAGTTAAATCTTCTGATTGATAAAGTGTTCGATGCCAATGCGGTCAGTGCCAGTGGTCAATGCCAGTGGCCCATGGCATAGGATTTCGAAAGATTACTCCTTGAGCGTTAAAAAAGAGCCGATACGGGCAATCAGCTCATCCGCGCCATAATCGTAGAGCAGGATATGGTTGGCCCGGTTCTCAAAAACAAGATCAATATTTGATTTTCCTTTAAACAAGATTTGTGTCATCTTTGAATCCGCCACCTGGTCATGGTCAGACAGATAGACCCGGGTTGGAACATGGATATTCCCGGCAGTCTTTCGGGCTTCCATGGCCAGATCCCCCAGGTGATTAAAGGCCCTTCCCGACACAAAATACGATCCCGGAACATAGCGTTTGTAACCTTGTTCACGGTTGATACGGCCCTTTGAAAATTTGGGAAAATACGGCAGCACAAAAGCCATCTTCCGGCTTATTTTCCAGACGATATCCTCCATATGGGGCAGCTTGTAAAAAGGGGCCACCAGCACCAGTTTTTTAACCAGCCCCTGGGCGGCGATAATGGTTGAGATTGTCCCTCCCATTGAAAACCCGACAAGATAGGGCCGGCATCCGCGCAAAACCGTTTCCTTATCAATAATATCCTTTAACCAGTGAATATAGAATGCCTTTGAAAAGGCCTGTCTCTGTTTTAAGGGGGTTTTAAACGTCTGGCCGGGTATGACCGGAATAATAACTTTTAATCCCTTATGGACCAGATAGAACCCCAGGGTTTTCATATCAAAGGGACTGCCCATGAACCCGTGGATCAAAACAACGGATCGGTTAAATTTTAATTTTGAAGGGGTCAACACCTGGGATTTGTGATTCCAGGAGCCTTGCGCCCCAAGCATCTGCTTATCGATTAAGGACAACATGCCTGGAACTGTATTCACTAAATCACTTATAAATCAATAAATATTTTTTGGGTAACGGACCGGGATTCGGCAACTTCCTGCTCTATCAGGTCCCGGCTGGGATCATCAAGGATGATATTCACAATAGCGCTGGAAAACTTTCCGGTCAGATGTTGTTCAAAACATTGCCTTATCTCATCGAAAGAGCAGGTTTTCTGCCAGGTTCTCTGCTCTGCAGTCATGGCTTCAATGGTGTCGGAAAAAGCCAGTATCTGGGGAAAAATGTCTTGTTCATCCAGACGAATACCAGCAGGATAGCCGCTTCCGTCCAGGCGCTCATGATGCTTTTCAATAATATCAATAATAGCAGATCCGTCAATCCCGGCATGGGCGTATGCTTTTTGCAAATCCCGGATCCCCAGGGTAACATGTGTTTTCAACACATCAAGTTCCGCAGTGGTTGCGATGGCATTGTAATAGGATTTAAGGATGTAATCATCAATATAATCTTTGCACGTTTCAGGATCCCGGCTTGCCTTGCCGATGTCGTGCAGGGCCGCAGCCTTTGCCAGCGTCTTTTTATCATTGTTTGACACCCCAAACATGTCCGCCACTCTCAGACTGATGGCCATCACCTTGAGCGAATGTTCAAAACTGTAATCATCTTTCAGGCATAACAGCTTTAAAAGCTTGAATTCAAACGGGTAAAAAACAAGTTCCTCCAGCTCCTCGATCTTCAGTTTTTCCACATCAAGCGCCCGGCAACCGTTGCTGGTGGGGAAAAAAAATTCCCGGCTGGCAGATTCCCAGGATGCCAGATCAATTTTATCATGCAGCCGGTCTAAGAGACGGGTCACATCCTTTACAAATGTTTTTGAATCCGCATCAATGTCCCTGCCGGGGTCTATTTTATATTTACGGGCCTGTTTGAGCAGCTGTTTTGTTTCTATCATCTTTCTGACTATTTTTCGTATTCAAGGACCACCGGTCGTTGCCACGCGTCCATGGGTGTTTAAACATAAAAAAAGGTTTCAACAAAAAGCTGAAACCTTATCATTCCAACCACATCTTTGGGATAAATCACAAATATTGCCTGCTACCCGCAAGCGCTTTCATTCCCTTTTTTCGACAGCCATCCTATATCATATCCCATTGGAATTTTAAACAAATTTCATATTTTTCATAGGAACCCCAGATGGACCCAAAAAGAGAGGACAGCAGCCCCGGCCCTGTAGCAGGTTATTAAAAATTTTTACCACACGCCCCAAGCTTCCTGTAAAGGGTTCTTAAACTGATGCCAAGTTCCTGTGCTGTCTTTTTTTTGCCTTTAACATCATGACCGTTTCGATCCAGGCAGGAGAGGATGGTGTCACGTTCCGTCATCATCACCTTTGATTTTATATCTTTTCCCTCCTGAAAACCGGACAAAGTAAAGGCCCCCTTTTGTTTAGGCTGGGGTATCCTTTTTCTAAACCAGTCAGGAAGACTTTGCACCGAGATAATATCCGACGTTTCCATATTGACGCTGTATTCAATGATATTTTGCAGTTCCCGAATATTTCCCGGCCAGTCATAAAGATCAAAAAGATGCATCACCGGCTCAGAGATATGGCTGATATCCCTGCCCGCTTTGTTATTGGATTCCTTTAAAAAAGTGGCGGCAAGGTCTGGGATATCTTTTTTTCGTTCACACAAAGGCGGCAGCAGCATGGGGATCACATTGAGCCGGTAATAGAGGTCTGACCTGAATTTTTTTTCTGTGACAAGCTGGTCCAGATCCTGGTTGGTTGCGGCAATAATACGGACATCCATGGAGATGGGATTGATTCCGCCCACGCGCTGGAACGCATAATCCTGAAGGACGTTTAACAGCTTTACCTGCATGTGAAGCGGCATTTCCCCGATTTCATCCAGAAACAGGGTACCGCCCTGGGCCAGTTCAAACCGCCCTGGTTTGCCGCCTTTCTTGGCCCCGGTAAACGCCCCTTCTTCATATCCGAACAACTCACTTTCAAACAGCGTTTCCGGGATGCTGGTACAGTTCACCGGAACAAAAGGCCCCTGTGCCCGGGAGCTTGAAAAATGAACCACCCTGGCCAGCAACCCTTTCCCGGTGCCGGTTTCCCCGGTTATCAGGACGGTTGAATTACTGTTGACAAGCTTTTGCACCTGCCGTTTCAAGCGCTGGATCCCTTGGCTTTCGCCCAGAAGATTGTCAGGGGATATTGTGCTGCCTGCCCTGTTTTTGCTTTTGGCTGTCAGGCGGCTGGTGGCGCCGGTAGTGGCAGGATCGTGGAACTTTTTAATCAGGACCACTGCCGCTTTGAGCACATCATCGCTGAATACCGGCTGGGCTGAAATCAGTACCGGCAGGTTGTCGATCTTCAAGCGGGTGTCTTTTAAATAATTTCCCTGCATGATCTTATCGGCCACGGGTTCCGGCAGGATATGATAAATGGAACGCGTATACAGATCACAAAAAGAGAACAATTCACCGGCACTGGCACTACAGTTTTTAACCGAGCCATCCGGGTTGAATACCAGGATATTTTCCCGGGTAAGTCCCATGGATGCTTCAAGAATATGATGGGTCCAGTCTTCGGATTCAATTATTTGTCTTTGGCTTAAAAACTGTGCAATCCAGTCGGCAAAGGTATTGAGTGTGTCGATAAATTCATTGATTTTCCTGATAATTTTCTCATGCCCTGCCTGGGAAAAGGATGTAAACGTGATGACCCCCAATGGTGTATCGCTGGTGCGGATGCTTCTTAAAATTTCGATTTTGGCTGGGCAGTTACCTAAAAAACGACACCCTTGACAGGTGGGCATATGACCGGGTTTATTCACCACCACATTACCGTTGGCAATCACCTCTTCAATGGATGGGGCATGCACAATATTTCCTTTTTGCAGAAGATAGTCTTTTGTGCAGGCAACCAGCCGGCTTTGGAGGTCAAATATGGCCACATCGATTGAAAATGCTTTATTGATGATCTCCACAATTTTTTCAAGATCGTTTTGAAACGCATGTATTTGAATCATGTCCGCCGCCGTATCGTATTAAGGGTGCCTTGGGTTAATATCGGTTGCAGACTACACTTTTTTGCTAATTTTGACAATTTATTTTGCCTTTCGCCCTTGTTGTGTGCCAAATTTGGCAAACAGTCTTCATTTCTCATTTCGCCCAAAGCCTAAGCTAAAACTCCGGCACCCAGAAAACACAACAATACACTATAAAAACAGGGCATTAAAAAAACCTACCCGCCCCGAACCTGACCATGGCATAAAACCTGCTATTTCAAATTAAAAATTGTAAATCAACTATCCCGCCGCAAGCAACGGGGTATGGGTTTATAGCTTACGCCGCTTAAAAAGCAAAACGGCTACCGCTATAACCTTGATTCGGTAGATTCGTTTTAATCGCCGCAAGCGGCGGGGAATTAAACCCAATCATGATTAAAGATCAATTGAAAACAGGAGAACATATCATGCCCGTCAACGGCTTTAAACATCATCCGTATATCCCCAATTCCGTACCTGACATACAGGCGCAAATGCTCAAGGAGATAGGCTTATCAAGCCTGGACGAACTTCACCAACAGGTTCCGGAACACCTAAAACTAAAAGAGAAAATGAACCTGCCCGATCCCCTGCCTTCTGAATACGAGCTAAAAAAACATGTGACCGGTATCCTTGATAAAAACCAACACTGCGATCAAACCCTGAACTTTCTGGGGGCCGGGTGCTGGCAGCATTATGTCCCGGCTATCTGTGATGAAATCAACGGCCGCGGGGAGTTCCTCACTGCATACGGCGGGGAGATGCACAATGACTTTGGAAGGTTTCAGGCCCTTTTTGAATACCAGAGCATGGTCGCCGAGCTTGTGGACATGGATGTTGTCAATGTTCCCTGCATGGACTGGCCCCAGGCTGCCGCCACGGCCATCCGCATGGCGTCACGGATCACCGGGCGCTCCCGGGCGCTGATCCCGGCACTGATGGACAAAGACAAGTTTCTGGTAATCAAAAATTATTGCAGCCCGGATATTGAACTGATCCGGATCGGGTTTGATCCTGTTACCGGACTTCTGGATCTGAACGATCTTCAAGAAAAACTGTCGGACAAGACTGCTGCTGTCTATTTTGAAAATCCCTCATTTATGGGCTTTATTGAATCCCAGGGATCACAGATTGCCGATCTTGCTAAAAAAGCCGGGGCCGAAATTGTGGTCGGCACCGACCCGAGCAGCCTGGGTATTTTGACACCACCGGCACAATACGGGGCCACGATTGTCTGCGGGGATCTCCAGCCTTTGGGCATCCATATGAACTACGGCGGCGGCCAGGCCGGGTTTATTGCCACCATGGACGAAGAAAAATATGTCATGGAATTTCCCTCCCGCCTGTTCGGCATCGTTCCCACCTGCAAAGAGGGCGAATACGGGTTTGATGATGTGGCCTACGATAGGACATCCTTTGGCCACCACCGGGAGCACGGCAAGGAATATGTCGGCACCCAGTCGGCACTGTGGGGCATAACAGCCGGCGTCTATCTTGCGACCATGGGACCTAACGGCATGGAACAACTGGGACGAACCATCCTTGCCAAATCTCAATATGCCATCCGGACACTTGATTCAATAAACGGTTTAAACGCATCTCTTTTTTCATCCATTGGATTCAAGGAATTTGTCATTGACTTCAACAATACCGGCATGACGGTTGCCAGTGTCAACAAAGCCCTTATTGATCACAACATCTTCGGTGGCAGGGATTTATCACAAGATTTCCCGGCGCTGGGACAATGCGCCCTTTACTGCGTCACTGAAATTCATTCAAAACAGGATATTGACAAACTTGCACAGGCCTTAACCCAAATTATCGAATAACGGCTGCACCAAAGGAAATAAAACAATGGAAAGAATCAAAAGAGAGACGCGGGTCCGTAAACAGTTTCACCAGGCAAAATGGGACGAACCCATTATATTTGAACTGAGCACCCCGGGAGAAAGAGGCATCCAGGTGCCACAGCCCGAACCCGACCTGCTTGACCATATCGACGATCCTGTGGCAGCCCTGCCCGACACCATGCTGCGCAAAACACCCCCTGCCCTGCCCGAGATATCCCAACCGCGGGTCTTACGGCACTATACAAGGCTGTCCCAACAGACCCTTGGCGCCGATGTAAACATTGAGATCGGCCAGGGCACCTGTACGGTCAAATACAGCCCAAAAATCAATGAACTCCTCTCCCGGCTTCCCGGTATTACCGAGCTGCACCCGCTGCAGCCAAAAGAAAGTGTCCAGGGGATGATGGAAATATTTTACAAAACCGACCAGTTCATGCGGGAAATATCCGGCATGGACCGGTTCACCTTCCAGCCCGGCGGGGGCAGTCAGGGAATTTTAACCATGGCCTCGGTGGTGTCCCGGTATTTTGAGAAAAAAGGCAAACAGGACATAAAGGATGAAATCATCACCACCATTTATTCCCACCCGTCCGATGCCGCTGCACCGGCGGTCAAGGGATACAAAATTATCCACATTGGCCCGGACAAGGATGGGTACCCGGATTTTGAGGCTTTTAAGGCGGCGGTGAATGAAAGAACTGCCGGTTTTTTTGTGGCCAACCCCGAAGATACCGGGGTCTATAATCCAAAGGTGGAAAAGTTCACAAAACTGATCCATGATTTTGGCGGGCTCTGCGGTTATGATCAGGCCAATGCCAACGGATTGCTGGGGATTACAAGAGCCCGTGAGGCCGGGTTTGACATGTGCTTTTTCAACCTTCACAAAAGCTTTTCCACACCCCACGGGTGCGGGGGACCGGCCTGCGGAGCCACCGGTGTTACCAGCGAGCTTGAACCCTTTTTGCCGGGCCCCTTTATCAACAAGGAAGGTAAAGCATATCTCTTTGATTACACAAATCGGGATAACAAGGATGCCATCGGCAAGGTCCGTTCCTTTTACGGGGTGGCACCGGTGGTCCTGAAAGCCTATGCCTGGATCATGAGCATGGGGGCCCAAGGACTGTGGGAAGTGGCCAAAATCGCCGTGCTCAACAACAATTACCTGTTTAAAAAACTGATGGCAATAGACTGCGTGGATGCCCCCTATATCAGGGGGAAGCAGCGGGTGGAGCAGGTCAGATACACCATTGAAAAACTGTATAAAGACACCGGTATCACCTCCGGGGATATCCAGAGAAGAATGATGGATTTCGGACTTCACTACTGGACCAGCCATCACCCCTACCATATTGAAGAACCCATCACCCTGGAACCCACGGAAACGCCCTCAAAAGAGGACCTGGATGAGTATATCGACACCTTAAAGCACGTATTTAAGGAGGCCTATGAAAACCCGGACATCATAAAAACAGCGCCCCATCAAAGTGTCTGCCACCAGGTGGATTCCTCCTGGTCCGATGATCCGAAAAAGTGGGCCATCACCTGGCGCGCCTATTTGCGTAAAACCAAGGCATAAATTTAATAAAGTGATTAAACACATGGCTGAATCCTCTAAAATAAAGATCGGTCTGATCATCAATCCCATTGCCGGTATGGGCGGCCGGGTGGGGCTGAAAGGCACCGACGGAATGGTTGATCAGGCCCGGGCCCTTGGCGCCCGGCCCCGATCCGGCCAAAAGGCGGCCCGGGCCCTTGCAAAGCTTCCCGAAAATACCCACATCATAGCCGCCCCCGGCCCCATGGGAGAGGATTGTGCCCGACAATCTGGGTTCATCAGCCCCCGGGTGACGGACATTGGTATAAAAGGCAAAACAAAAGCCTCTGATACCATTCAAGCGGCGAAGACGATGGTGAAGCAGGGCGCAGGCCTGATTCTGTTTGCCGGCGGGGACGGTACGGCCAGGGATATCTATACGGCTGTGGGTGACACAATTGCCGTACTGGGGATCCCTGCCGGGGTAAAAATTCACTCCCCTGTTTTTGCCATGTCTCCTGAAAAAGCAGGGGCTCTTGCCACCCTCTATCTAACCCAGAAAACTACCCGTTTTATGGAAAAAGAGGTTCTTGATATTGACGAAAACGCCTATAGGAAGGGAAGTGTGTCCACGCAATTGTTCAGATATCTTAAGGTACCGGATGATCGAAGATACCTTCAAAACAGGAAAGCCGGCACCCCTTTAAGCCAGAAAGCCTCACAGAACCTGATCAGTCTTGATATCATCGACAGGATGCACAAGGATATGATTTACCTGATAGGCCCCGGCACTACCACCAAGCTTGTTCTTGACAATTTAGGGATTAACGGCAGCCTTCTGGGTGTTGATATTGTCCGGGATAAAAAGCTAATCAAAAAAGACGCTGCTGAGGCTGATATCCTGGCGATCACTGCCAACAATCCCTTTGTGATCATCATCACCCCCATCGGCGGGCAAGGCTACCTGTTTGGCCGGGGCAACCACCAGTTCAGCCCCCAGGTTATCCAAAAGGCCGGCCCAAAAAACATCCTTGTCATGGCCACCCTTGAAAAAATCGGCAGCCTGAAGGGAAGCCCGTTTTTAGTGGACACCGGTGACCCTAAAATTGATACGCTTTTGTCCGGCTATATACGGGTCATTACCGGATACCGTCAGGAGATGGTGTGTAAAATTTTATAGCCCTTCTCATGCTCCGGTAAAACTTTGTTACAATGGCTACAATGTCTTTGAAGAGTGCGGCACCCATTGAACTTTTTTTGTCTTTACCACCGAAGGGATCAGCCCCAGGGTGATGACAAAAACAAACACCAGGATGGCACTGAACAATATCAGGGCATCATAATCGCTTAAAGTAAGATTCATCCATGTCCAGCTTTTGGAAAGGATGCCGTATTCAATCACCTTCCCGCTGATGACCCCTGAAATGGCCACGCCTCCCAATTGAAGAGATGAGCATATGGATATGACAACAGATTTGTTCTCCCGGGGTGCCAGGGCCATCATTTCAGATGTGAGGGCTATGGAGGACGCCGCCTGAACCATCCCGAGATTAAAGGTGATAAAACTAAAATACAGGGACACGGAGAACGGGACAAGATCCCGGAATACAACAATAAACAGGAAAATAAAGTATAGAAAATGGACAATGAGAAAAACCAGTTTGGTTCCAAACCGGTCCACCATTTTACCGCCTGCATAAAACCCGACCATTGAACCGATAAACAGCATGGTCCCCATATGGACGATGGTATCATCACTGAAAACAAGAACATTCTTTTCAAGCAGACCCAGGGTTACGGGCCAGGCGCCTGTGGCCAGCATCAATAAGAAGCAATAGGCACAAAAGGGAAGATACCCCGGAACCTGCGGAATGGAAGATAAAATATCGCTGATATTACTTTCTTTTGACTCACTCTCTTCAATTTCCGGTATTTTTAAATACAAAAATATCTGAATAACCAGAAGGGAGGTGAAAAAAGCAAGCATGAGCTGATACATGGTCACTGAGGCGTTTTTTCCCAGGATAAATGTAATCACAAAAGAGCAGGCAATGGCAAAGATCTGCCATGTCACCCTTAAATTGCCGAAAAAGCTACCGCGCACATTCTCCGGAACCAGGGGGCTGAGCAATGCAAACCAGCCGGCAAAAACCCCGGAAAACCCGATACTGAAAATCACAATGCCAAGTATAACCATTAGAATGGCGGCGTTCTGGTGAAAGTATCCCGCCAGGGTCATCAACAAAAACCCCACGCAGGTCAACACCATCCCTATCACGCCGATTTTTTTCTTGCCGTATTTATCTGCATAAAATGCAAACGGCACCGAAAGAACAAACAAAATAAAAGAGGGGATGGACAATAAAATAAGAACATCCGAGCTTTTGAACCCGATGTTTAGAAGATAGGAGAGCAGGAACCCGTTTTTAAAAAACAACTGCGGCATGATGCCGGCACAGACCACCAGTGCAATCAGTCTCATTATCTTGTCTTTAAAAATATTCATACCTGTCCGTTGCTTAAAATTGGCAATTCCCAACTTTAAGCATTAAACACGCCAATGGCAATGACCCATCGTTTCAATTCCAGTATTGCAAAAAAAGTAGCTTTTTAGCCGTGTGGAGATGTATCGTGGGATGTGCTATGATAGCGGGACAAAAATGAAAGGCAGGTTAAATGTCAGATTTAAAAAATGCATGGAAGAATTCCGAGAAAAAAGCCGCTGGAAAAAAGACTGGTGGAAAAAAGACCGGTGGAAAAAAGACCGGACATAAAAGTTACTCCAGTGAAAAGGAAAACCCCGGGCAACCTTCGGGATTAAAAATCGGAGAGTTCAACCATCTCATGGTTGAGGAAACCTCGGACTATGGACTGTACCTGAGTGCTGAGGATGAAAGAGTTCTGCTTCCCAATAAATACGTCCCCGATAATGCAGGCATCGGGGATAATTTAGAGGTGTTCGTATACACAGACTCGGAAGATCGTCTGGTCGCCACCACATTGCGCCCGGCCGGTTGTGTGGGTGATTTTGTATTTCTTGTTGCCAAAGACGTGGCATCTTTTGGCACGTTTATGGACTGGGGGCTTGAAAAAGACCTGCTGGTGCCAAAAAATGAGCAGCAGGACCGCATGACACCCGGAAAAAAGTATCTCACCCGGATCTGTCTGGATAAGAGGACACAGCGGGTCTATGGTACAACACAGATATCCGTCAATTGTGAAAAAAACGTTGGCAACCTTAAAAAAGGCCAGAAGGTCGATCTGCTTATCCATACCATCACCCAGATCGGTGTGATGGCTGTGGTGGACAACCAGTACTACGGCATGCTCTATCTCAACGAAACCTATAAAGATCTGTCTGTGGGAGACCGATGTACCGGATATATTATGCGGATTCGCAAAGACAAAAAGATCGACCTGACCCTGAAACAGCCGGGCTATTCATCGGTGCAGGGGTCAGCCAAAAAAATCATTGCGCAATTAAAAGAGGCCAATGGATTTATCGGGTGCCATGATAAAAGCACGCCTGAAGAGATCAAAAAAGTCTTCTCCATGAGTAAAAAAGAGTTTAAAAAGGCCATTGGCGGGCTCTACAAAAACGGGATGATTGATTTGAAGAAAAACGGGATACAATTAAAAGATGAATAATAATGATATTTTGCGGCGTATCCGGTATCTCTTCGACTTTAACGACTCAAAAATGATCTCCATTTTTGATCTGGCCGATGAAACGGTCACAAGGGCCCAGATCAGTGCCTGGTTAAAAAAAGATGATGACCCGGCCTGTGAAAAATGCAGTGACAGAACCCTGGCCGTTTTTTTAAACGGCCTGATCAATGATAAGCGGGGGAAAAGAAGCGGGCCCCAGCCTGTGCCGGAGACAAGTTTAAGCAACAATGCTGTTTTCATGAAGCTGAAAATCGCCTTAAACCTGAAAGCCGATGAAGTCGTAAAAATCCTGGTCCTGGCCAATGTACGCATCAGCAAACATGAGTTGAGCGCTTTTTTCCGCAGACCCAACCATAAGCATTATCGGGAATGTAAAAACCAGATGCTGCGTAATTTTCTCAAAGGGTTACAGCTTAAATACCGCCCCGACCCTGATATTTTATCTCAAGATCCCTGGAACCAGAAAAAGACAAAGTGAAAACGGTAATCTGAGTTTGCCCTCGCGATTTACCCCCTCCTTGCCCTTTTGTATCCAAAAAATCTCATATTGCATTTATTAAACTCCTTGACTATAACCAAAAAAACATCTTGATTCTATGTTCAACATATCCATGTAGGTTATTTTAAACCTGAAAAGCCTACAAACTGCCAAGTTGCTGCAAATGACGCCGGGAAAGGAGCATTCACATGGGAACCACCCCCTATGACATAGACATTGAAATTTTTAAAGGCCGCAATTGCGACCATCATCATTTAGGACAGACCTTCAGATACCCCGAGGATATCGGCAAGATATGCCCCTGGCTTTTAGACAGCATCAATGCCATGGTCAGAACCCTGCAGTTCGGCGGCACCCTGCCCTGGAAGTATGAAAACAGTGAATTTGAAAAAGCCATTGATCCGGATGATATTACGACTGAATTTGTTCGGTGCCCGGACCCCACAGACGCCGGTGTGGTGGTAAAAATTACCCGGAAAAAACGAAAAGAGCCCAAAGAGGTTGGATGGTCATGAACAAGCCGTTTAAAAAAGTTGGCTTTCTGGGTGTGGCTGTGATTGTGATGAGCATTGTGCTGGTCATGATATTCCCTTCAAAAGCCCCGTGGATGATGGATGGCTTTTTCACGCCCATTGTAGCGTTTGAGTTTGTCCAGTCCCAGGATGAAGTGATGCAGCTTTTCGGCCCTGCCAAATCTTTTGAACAACAGGCCATGATTCATGCCATGGATCTTGGTAACCGGCTTGATTATCTTTATATGACCCTGTATGCCTCATTTCTGTTTTTCTTTGCATGGGTCAGCACAAAAGTCAGCCGGCAAAAAAGGTATTATGCAGGCTGCATCATGGCAGTTGTCATCCTTGCTGGAGATGCTTTTGAAAACGTGCAATTGTTAGCAATCACCGCAAAAATCAATGGGGGTAATTTTGCAGATAACCTGGTTCGTCTGCATTGGTTTACCTGGATGAAATGGGGAGGTCTTGCCTTGTTTTTTTTGCTCCTTGCACCCTATTTTTTCAAAAAGGGAATCTTTTCAAAACTAACCGGTGTTGTCGGGATTTTAACGGCTGTTTTATCTGTTCTTGCCTATTTGAACCGTTGTGCGTTCACGGAAGCGATGGTCCTGTCTGTGGCACTCATGTTTATCCTGCTGGTCGTCTACAGCTTCACCCATAAAACCGCCGCTTAAAATGGTCCTGTAAAAACAATAGATATCATTGCCTGGCATCCTGTTTTTCATGCCGGATATGTCCCAAAAAATAAAAAACGCGCCCTCCCATATATTGTGCTTGCATTATTAACAAAATACTATATAAAGTATATTCGTTACAATAAATCATTTTTGGTGTCCATTGTTTTATGCACCTCAAAAATGAATCGAGCTAACCCCCCAGAAACACAGGAGTTCAGGAATATGAAAGCAACCAAGCAAGCCTCTGATCCGATCATTTTTGTCACTGAAAATTCTAAAACCGTTCTTGAAAGAAGGTATCTGAAAAAAGACCGTTCAGGTACGGTGAACGAAACACCGGAGCAGATGTTTAGACGCGTTGCAAATCATATTGCCCAGGCTGAAAAAAACTATGATAAGAAGGCAGACACCAAAATTATCGAAGACCAATTCTACCGGTTGATGTCTGAATTCAGATTTCTGCCCAACTCACCCACCCTGATGAATGCCGGAAGAGAGCTGGGACAATTGGCAGCCTGTTTCGTCCTGCCGGTGGATGACAGCATAGACGGTATTTTTGAGGCCATTAAAAATGCGGCAACCATTCACAAATCCGGCGGTGGTACCGGATTCTCATTTTCAAGACTGCGACCTGAAAGCAGCCGGGTCGGCTCCACAGGCGGTGTTGCATCCGGTCCTGTCTCATTTATGAAAATTTTCAATACCGCCACAGAACAGATCAAACAGGGCGGTACCAGACGCGGTGCAAATATGGCTGTTCTGCGGGTGGATCATCCGGATATCATGTCCTTTATTAAATGCAAGAGCAACAAAAGCCAATTGAATAACTTTAACATCTCCATCGGGGTTACGGACAGGTTCATGAAAGCGGTTGCCAAAGGGGAGGATTATGACCTGGTTGATCCAAGGGACAAAGCATTGGCCGGCCGGCTCAACGCACTGGCTGTTTACGAGGAACTGGTAGAACAGGCCTGGGATACAGGTGATCCGGGCATCATTTTTTTAGATGAAATCAACCGGTACAACACCACACCCGGCCTGGGAGATATTGAATCGACCAATCCCTGCGGAGAGCAGCCGCTGCTGCCTATGGAAGCATGCAACCTTGGATCTATCAATTTAACACGGTTTGTCAAAACCGATCAGGGCGAACCCTTTATCGATTATGACAACTTCAAAGAAACCATCCATCTCTCAGTTAGATTTTTAGACAATACCATCGACATGTCCAGGTATCCCATCAAAGCCATAGAGGAGATGGTCAAGGGAAATCGGAAAATAGGGCTTGGGATCATGGGATTTGCCGATCTGCTTTTCATGATGAATCTCCCCTATGATTCGGCCCGGGCCGTTGACATGGCTGAAGAGGTGATGTCATTTGTCCAGAAAGAATCCCATGCCGCGTCCTGTGAACTGGCAAAAGACAGGGGGGTCTTCCCCAATTTTGAACACAGCATTTTCAAAAAAGACAAAAAAATGAGGATGCGTAACGCCACCACCACCACCATTGCCCCGACCGGGACCTTAAGTATTATTGCTGGATGCTCCAGTGGGATTGAACCGGCATTTGCCTTAAGCTTTGTCAGGACTGTCATGGACAATGACAAGCTTTTAGAAGTTAACCCGGTTTTTAAAGCCATTGCTGAAAAAGAAGGGTTTTACAATGACCAGCTCATGGCCGACATTGCCAAAGACGGGACCGTCATGGGGAACACCCAGATTCCCATTGAACTCAGAAAAGTATTTGTAACCGCCCATGACATAAAACCGGAAATCCACATTAAGATGCAGGCGGCGTTCCAGAAACACACGGACAATGCGGTGTCAAAAACGGTCAATCTGCCCCATGATGCAACAAAGGATGATGTCAGGTACATCTATGATCAGGCTTTTGCGCTCAAATGCAAAGGGGTTACCATCTACCGGGACGGCAGCAAAGACAACCAGGTGCTGACTGTTTCAGGGAATGGCGAAAAAATAAACGGTACCGATTTTTTACTTGCCGGCAGGGAACGCCCGAATATTCTTGAAGGGTTCACCGAGAGAATTAAAACCGGGATGGGATATCTGTACGTGACCGTATCAGAGTATAACCACCGGCCCTTTGAAATTTTCGCCACTGTGGGAAAATCGGGAAAATCCACACAGGCCAAAACTGAAGCCATTGGGCGGCTTATTTCCCTTGCATTGCGATCCGGCGTTGATGTGGCGGATATTGTTGAACAGATTAAAGGTATCCGGGGCGAACACGCGGTATTCCAGGAAGGTGGGCTTGTCTATTCCATTCCCGATGCCATTGCCAAAGTGCTTGAAAAACGATACCTGACAAACGGGCACGGAAACAAACTGAAACGACCCCACAACAGCCTCAAATCGGACCTGTGCCCGGAGTGCAGCCAGCCCATTGCATTTGAGGAAGGCTGCATGACCTGCCATGCCTGCGGGTATACGAAATGCGGTTAAGACCGGCACTGCAAAGATCAAAAAGCGTATTTTAATACCGTCATAGCGCATACTCTGTTCAGATATTTACTAAATGGATCACCCCGGTTATTTCATAGTATTTAGCCGGGGTGATTTTTGTTGCCATATTAAATAATCACACCCGGTTTTAACAGCCGGAATGAGGGGTTTCCCCCCACATTTTTACCTTGTTTTTTTCACATGGTTCCTTTGGCTGATTTATCTTATAATCAATTCCCATTTTTAATAAATAGAAATACAGGCAAAAAGCTGTTATGCGTTATACGGAAGAAAAAACAAGAGCAGGTGAATACCTGAGACTGGCCCTGAACTATCTTTCAAAGCACAACCTGCCGGTGGACCCGGCAAATTATACGGTCTGGTACGAATATGTATCCGGAAAAAATTTAAAGCTGAAGAAAGCAATGGACCTGTCACTTAAAAACCCTTCTTCCTTGGACAACACCCAGATAAAAAAACTGTATCATAAATATATTACCGGCCACGACAGAGTTGTGATCAGCAAATTACTCATCCAGGTCTCTTTAATGTTAAAAGATATCATAGGCCACGTTTCAGACACGGGTGACGACCTGACCGGCCACGGCAGCAACCTTGGGGATCTGGCTGCCCAGATACACGAGGCCCGCGATTATCAAGAAATAAAAAGCATAGTCGACCAGATGATCGCTGAAACCAAAGAACTTGTTGATTCAGGGAAAAGACTTCAAAACAGAATGAGGATGTCCGCTCAGGACTTAAAACAATTGCAAAAGGACCTTGCCAAATCGCAGCAGGAGGCCCAGACAGATGCTCTGACTCACCTGATTAACAGGAGAGGGCTGGAGACAAAACTTGAGATGGAAAAAGACTGGGCCCGGCAGAATCATTCCCCTTTATCAATTATCATGCTGGACATTGACCATTTTAAAAAAATTAATGACACATTCGGCCATCTGGTGGGAGACAGCCTGCTACGGAGCATTGCCCATCTTTTAAAAACCCATTTGAGAAAAAATGACATCCCATCGAGATACGGTGGCGAAGAATTCTTGATTCTGCTGCCGGAAACACAAATATTCGAGGCCGTTGCAGTGGGGAAAAAAATCATGCAGGCCCTGGCCAAAAAAGAATGGAAACTAAAAAAAACCAGGGAAAGCATGGGGAACATCACCGTTTCCATGGGCGTTGCTCTGTTCAGACATGATGACTTAAATGAAAGCTTTATTAAACGGGCCGACGATGCACTCTACCAGGCTAAAAAAGAGGGCAGAAACAGAATCATAACCGAGGAGATAGTTTAAAGGCATTTTAATTGGGCCATCACCTCTATCCTTCAGTCACACCCAGCTCTTTTATTTAGAACCGCCCTACCCAAGCGATTGTATTCGAACCCGGGAAAAAAACGTGTATCGAGAAATCCGGATCTATCCCTCAAACTTTTTTGACACAAATGTTCTTGCCTTGTCAGGATCGTCGTTTCTGACGTTTGCCTTTGCCAGGGCATAGGCATAGGCCTGATTTTCATCTTTCTTGAAAATGGCACACCACATCAGCCCGGCAATGGCTCCCATGCCGTTCTCATTATATTTTAGTGATGTATGAAACGATTTTTCAGCCTGGGCATATGCTTGATTTTTGTACAGGGCCCACGCATAAAGATCATGGGCCAGGAAGGAGTCGGGTGACGATGCTATGCTCTTTTCAAAATTTTGTATATCAATGGCGCCAGCCCCGTCTATATAGTTGTTATACGTCACCGCAATAGCCTGTCCCAAAAAATCAAACCCCTGAACGGTGATCATCTCCTGCCATGAAGCTTTTTGGGCCTGTTCATTTGAAAACGGCAGACCGCAGGTATCAAACCATCTAAAAAATTCTTTGTAAAAACCTTTAAAGCCATTATTAAGATCCATGGTTAACTCACAGGAGTGAGTTTGTTTCGTTTGGGCATCGGTAAGTTCCAGACGAATGGCGACAGTCTCTTGTTGTTCTTTGTAATCACCTGACAGCCAGTACCGGATGCCCTGCTCCTGCCCCAGCGAATAATAATCCAGATCCGGGGTGTTTCCCCGGCAATACTCCTTGAGCATTTTTTTTTGGGGGAAAAGTTTGTTCACCCGCCATCCAAACCAAAATTCAGTAAGGGCGTCATGAACCGCCATCATGTTGCCTATTAAAAAATGAATCCCCAGCCCCGTGCCGTTATATTCCTGGCCCCTGGCAGGCACCAGCGGCATGACAATCAATTTCTCCGGCAATCCCATGCTTTTATCCTCCCTTTACCCATTTTCGGCTATTAAATTATGAATCCACGGGGATGATGGTACGACAGCGGACGAATTCCGTCAACCAATAGCCTTTCTTATCGACAACCGCTTTATTAAAGTGCCGGCTGCCTTTTAAAATCATCCCGGGGATTGACGTTTTTGACATAAGCCCTATTTTTATTGGAACACCCTGACAAAGAGTCATGCAAGCTGTCCCCCCTGTCATTGAGTAACGGCTTATTGAATCATAAAGCCCATATACAAAGGAGGAAGGATTATGAGTTTACAGGATAAGTTGGACGCGCACCGTGCCGAATTTCAGAAAAAAGCCCCTGCCGCTGCATTGAAAATCATGCAGCAGGGAACCGCCGATCTTACAGCTTCCAAAATTATGGACACTGTCATAAAAAAAGGAGAAAAAGCCCCTGGTTTTTCGCTGCCCGATGAAAAAGGACAGACAATTGACTCAAGCCAACTCCTGCGCAAAGGTCCCCTGGTGATCTCTTTTTACAGAGGTGTCTGGTGACCCTATTGCAACTATGAGCTGGAAGCTCTGCAGGGCGTGCTGCAAAAAATTAAAACCCTTGGCGCCTCTCTGGTCGTCATATCACCCCAGCTTGAAAAATACTCCCGCCAGGTAGTCAAAAAACACAAGCTTGCCTATCCTGTTTTAAGCGATCATGACAACCGGGCAGCCACAACATTCGGCCTTACGCATTCTCTTGGGGATGATCTCAAAGCGCTTTACAAAAAATTCAATATTGATTTAGAACGGTTTAACGGCAATACCAACTGGCAGCTCCCCCTGCCGGCAAGATATATCCTGAATCAAGACGGTGTCGTGATAGACGCAGAAGTCAACCCGGATTACACCAGGCGCCCCGAACCTTCCGGGATTATAGATATTTTAAAGTCAGCATAAAAAATTAGCACACTCTGTG
>CAZLTD010000094.1:0-24032 GCA_964562385.1 uncultured Desulfobacula sp. | reverse complement strand
ATTATTATATGTTTCTGCCGGTGCCCCAGGTTGTGAACGGAAAACTTGAAATAGATTATAAAATTTTTTTTGTGCCGCCTTGAAGTCTGCCTTCTCATTTTTATCGTCCCCAACGGCTTCTTCACTTCCAGCCCCGGTTACAGCGTCCATCATTTCTTTGCTGGCAATATACCATCCATCAGGAAGCTCTATTTCGAATTGAAAAAAACTGTTTTCATAAACACTCCTATTAAAGTTCCCATCAGAGGGGATCGGAGTTGAGTTATCAGAACAACTGGAAAGAAGGACCAGAGAGAGTAAAACAAAAAAAACTTTTGTTCGCACCTGTTTGTATTTGAATTGCATTGATTGTTCCTGTTTTGTTTATTGTACTGTTCAATAAATAAAGTACAGGTCGTTTCTTTCTAATCAGCCTGGTTCATCCTGAACTCTTAGTAAAGCTTCGCCAAAACATCCCAGCAGTTTTGGCCGGTACAGTACTCTGTATGACACCTTCTTCGATATCTTACAACCCCCACCTATTTTTCAATTAAGGGTGCCCAGATCATTATCCATTTTGTTGAGGCCAAAGGCTGCGCCCCTTGCGGTCCAGTTTAGTACCGGGTCATACGCCTATGAATCCTGAGTCGTATCGTTTTCAACTCGGTTGTCTGGAATTAAAACATTGTATTTATAGGACCAAAAAAGTATGGCGCATAAAGGCAAACTAATGGAAAGTATCCAGGGATAAGGGCCCGTTCTCACATTTGAAATATAGTAGTTTCCGTGTTCTTTTTTTCTGCATCTTCTCTAACTTTGTTTAGCTCTGTCTTGGTCTTATCGAGTTCTTGTTTTTGAAGAATTATTGTTATCAGCAATGCAATTAGAGTTAGGAAACCGAAAAGTGGATTTAGCACACCGCCAAGATAATCCCCAAACGTACCCCAATCAGCTGGGTTGCTGCTGATACCCCCTTCATTAAAGTTAAGATAGTAAAAAATTACAGCTACGACTAAAAATAAAACAGCAAATATAAAAATAGTAAATAGTGCCTTCAATGGTTTCATATTATATTTCTCTATCTGAAATTATCTTATAAAGTTTGGTATCTTTATAAAAAGTTAAGTTTATATATAGCGTGCTAATACAATTTAGGCCGAGATTTTTGAAAGATAACAGCCGGGGTGACAGGCCAATTTTACCTGATAAGTTGATAATTCTTATAAAGACGGAGAAACGTTCCCTGTGTAATTTTCTATCAAAAACTGATTTTTCTTCGATCTGCCGGGCATAGCTCCGCCCCGTCGATTCATGGGCTGTGCCGGGTTGGATCCTGAAAAACAAAAGTATTGAGTATCTATATAAAGTATTCAGGGTAAAATCAATCAGGGTAAACCCTGATTTTTGAAGATATTTTTACATTTTTTTATTTATCTGCGATTGTACGAGCGATAACGACCAGTTCCAGGGTGTTTGCCTTGGCAGGTGTCAATCAGTTGGTTATTTTTTGCTATAGCGATTTTTAAAAATATGTTCCTTTTGCACAGAAAATAAAGTTAGGGAAATAGAGTGCAGGATGGGGTGAGGGTTTTCACGGATTAAATCCCTTCGGGTGGCAGGACGCCGCAGGAGAAGGGATTGCCCTCGGAGAAAATCATGGACGATTTTCGAGAATGAGTGAAAACTTTTGCCCTGTCTGGAACGGCACATACTTTTTCAATCGGAACGTTAATATGAGAACTACTATAATCACCTTAACTAAACGGAATGATAAGATCGGTAGACTCTGTAAAAAACCTCCAGCCTTGCATTTTTGCCGCTTACTAAAGTAAATTTAGATCAATTCAAAATGTTCAACCCCGTACGGCAAGGTGAATGCCCTGGAACGGGTACTCACCTTACTCTTAGTTCGTTTATGGTGTCGTACAATAATGCGCTTATCCTTTTTCCACCACCAGGCTACCCACGGAGTATCCCGCACCAAAGGAACAGATCACGCCAATATCCCCTTTTTCAAGATCCTGTCGATGGAGGTGAAAGGCGATAATGGAACCGGCAGAGGCGGTATTGGTGTACTGGTCCAGGATCACCGGGGTTTTTTCAGGTGTCAGGATATCATCCAGAAGGCATTTGATCACCATCCGGTTCATGTTGATGTTGGCCTGGTGAAGCCAATACCGGTTTACGGTGTCAGGGCTGATTTCATGGCGGGCCAGATGGTCTTTGATGTGCTGTGCCGCCACCGGGCTGACCTCGTTGAACACCAGCCTTCCGGCCTGGTGAAAAAGCTTGTCCCATCCATAGGGATCAGCGTCCGTGGCCCGTGACATGTGGCCGAAATTGGACCGGATATTATTTGAAAAAGAGGTGTACGCCTTTGTGCTCAGGACCTTGAAAGAATCAGGCACGGTGCACGTCTCTTTTCGTTCCATGATAACGGCTGTAGCGACATCCCCGAAAATAAAATGGGAATCCCTATCGCAGTAATTGACCTGGGGGGTGACAAGCTCCGGGTTGATGGCCAGCACACATTTGGCAGAACCTGCAGCCAGGCTGTCAAAGGCTCGGTGAAGGCCGAATGTGGCAGCAGAACAGGCCATGAGCATGTCAAAGCCGAATCCTTTAATGCCCAGCTCTTTTTGCACTTCAATGGCAATGGCCGGGTATGCCCGCTGGGTATAGGCGCAGGAGACGATCACGGCATCGATCTCTTCAGGCATTTTGTCGGCAGCGGCCATGGCCTTTTTTGCGGCAGCCACGGCGATTTCCGCCTGGTTGGAGATCTGGGTTTCCTCTCTTTCCGGGAATTTGGGACACATGCGGTCAATGTCCAGGATACCGTCCTTTGTGTAGACATATCTGGCCTTGATGCCCGAGGATTTTTCAATGAACCTCACACTGGACAGCGGCTTTTCTTCCATGCTGCCCGATTCAATGGCGTCTGCATGTTCAGCGTTGAATTTTTGTGCCCATTGGTTATAACTTTCCACCAGCTCTTCATTGGTGATGAACTGCTCTGGTGTCCAGACACCGGTACCGCTGATCACGATCTCAGGCAGCATCGAATTTGTATCCATTTTGTTTTTCCTTTTTATCGGCAAGAAAAGCAAAAGCCGCATACCGGCCATGATGGCTCAGGCTGATGCTGATGTTGGTTTTTCTCTGGTTGATATATACCCGGGGCGGCCCCGGTCTCCCCTTTTTGTTACGATTCCGTTGGATCGTGACACCCCCGGGCAAAAGACCTAAAAAGTCGGCCAGATCCTGGCAGGCCATCTTTCGAACCCTGAGCGACTGCTCTTCCGGTGTGGGCATGATCCCTTTTGAAACGATTCTTGCATCACTGAAACAAAGAATATCCAGCCCTTTGGCCCCACCGGTAGTACCGACACAGTGAATATGGCTGGATGAAAAGAATGCTCTTACAGCCACGGGCCGGGCCGGGGTTTCAACCCTACCATCATAGATCTCGGTCGCATAGATCCTGTCCTCACTGCTCCCGGCCTCACAATTTCCAATCTCTTTGATTCGGTCCCAGGCCACAGGGTAGCGCTTTGGTGACGAACTGATCCCAGAAACAGTTTTACTCACGGCCTTAAAGGCTGTTTCCTTTGCCGCCCAGAAGGCCCACAAAAAACGGTCCGGATCGCTGCATTTTTTCAGCACCTCATTTTCAGCACAGGTCAGCACCTTTGCAAGGAATCGTTCATCCTTGCCACGGTTGATGGTACCAGGGACATTAAGATCAACAATGTCATTTCCCGTGTGCGGCAAAATAGGCCTCCTCCATTTTGGCCAGATGGGCAATAATTTTCGCAGAGCACTCTCTTTGGGCTCGAAGCCCTTTGAGCTGTGTTTCAGGCCTGCACTCTTCAATGGCCATAAAAAACCGCTCCCCAAAGCCCGGGATGCTGCTGTGGACCTTCTGGCCGTCACCGCGAAGATAGACACACATCACCCGGACATCGGGAACCTTTAAAAAAAGCCGCCCGGCGCTGTAGGGATACTCTTTGGTATTCACCCGGCCATGGCGGGACCGGGTGCCTTCCGGGAAGATCATCAGTGACTCTTTTTTGGAAAGCAGGAACCCGCACTTGGCCAGAACCTTTTTGATACCGCCCCGGTCCCCGCCGCGGACCACCGGGATGCATTTCATCAAAAAACAGATCACCACGATCAGGGGATTGCTTTTAAAATTTGTCAGTTCCGGCACATTCCACGGCAGCATCCGGTAGCTGACAAGGTATTGCCAGCCCGGAATCATGGCGTACGCCAGGATCGCCGAGTCGATCATGGTCAGGTGATTGGGGCAAATCAGCCAGGGGCCCGGATGCGCCTTCATCATCTTTTTCACCTCTTTTCTGACCGCCCCCAGATTCTTTACCCTGTAACCGACAAGCTTGATGGTCAGGACAATGAGCGGCACAGTGACAAACACTGCCAGGCGTCCTATGATATACTGGACATAAAAAAATATTTTTGAGGCGCCGGTCATGAAATCAGGCTGCGCACAGCTTTTTTTCAACGATGGAGACAGCATCCCCCACGGTCATGATCTGGTCTGCTTCATCATCATCAATCTCTATATCAAAGGTATCCTCGGCCTGGATGATAATATCCACCAGCCGCGCAGAGTTGACCTTGAGGTCCTCGATAATGGTGGTTTCCATTTTCACGTTTTCCAGCCGGTCCTGATCTTTTACAAACTCCTTAACAATCTCAATAACCTTATTAAAAATCTCCTGAGTTTCCATTTTTTTCTCCTTAATGTTGATTAATTCGTTTCTCTGTTTATTAATTCTCGTCCCATTTCTGCAAAATAAGACAGCTGTTAACATCGCCAAAACCAAAGCTTGCCTTTGCAATGGTTTTAATTTGCGGATCATCTATGCAGCGTTGCACCACCCGGTGTGAAAAAGATTCAATATCCGGGTGGATATCCTCGCAATTCACGGACGGGTGGACAAAACCCTTGTAAACCTGAAGTACTGAGGCCACCGACTCAATGGCACCGGCGGCTCCCAGACAGTGGCCGATCATCGATTTGGTGGAGCTGATATAGGGAAAATCATCCTGCGTTCTGTCAAGGCCGGCGGCCCAGTTCATTATTTCCCGGGGATCTGCAAATGTGGCGGTCAAATGGCCGTTTACCGCATCCACCTGCCGGGCACTGATCCCGGCATCCTTTAATGCCCCCTTGATACAGCGGATTACCCCGTCCGGGTTGGGTGCCGTCATGGAACCGCCCTGGCGCTGCCCGCCGCAATTGACCATGCCGCCCTTGACTTCCGCATAAATTCTGGCACCTCTTTTAAGGGCGGTATCAAGCTCTTCCAATACCAGGGCGCCGGCGCCCGCTCCCGGGACAAAACCGCCGGCCGTGGCACTCATGGGCCGAGATCCCCTGTCCGGTTCCCCATTAAACTTGCGGGACAGTACACGCATGGAATCAAAACCGCTCCAGGTATAGGGGGATGCGCCTTCCGCACCACCAGCCACCATGCGTTTGGCAAGGCCTGCACGAATCCTGAACGCCGCGTCCACCACAGCCTCGGTACCGGTGCTGCAGGCCGATGAATTGGATGTTACCTGGTTTCCCAGGGCCAGAAGCCCTGCAATATGCGCACTGATCCCGCTTCCCATGACCCGTTCCACCACCATGGACCCCAGCCGCCGTGTCTTGCCGGCATTTACAAAGGGTACCAGTTTGTTTGCAATGGTGGCCATATCACAGATACCGCATCCGAAAATGGTTCCCGAATCCCAGTCTGCCAGTGCATCGTCATCGGGCATTTCAAGCCCTGCATCCTGCCATGCCTCTGCCGCGGCCAGGGATGCATACTCGACATTTCCCGCATCCTTTTGCCTGTGGGCATCGGGCAGATATCGGTCATATGCCGCATCAATATTTTGGGGTACCCCGGCGATCCGGCACCCGAACTTGAGTTCTTCCAGTTCCGGTATAAACCGTATCCCGGATTCCCCGCGACGCAAAGCTGCTTCAAAATCCTCCAGCCCTGTACCATTGGGGCTGACCACGCCCAAACCAGTTACTACGACTCTGTTTTCCATGCTATCCTTTCTTTCAGGGGTTCCATCCTTCAAAAGTTCCAATTTTTCCAAAACCACCCGAAATAATTGTTATCAACCTTACCGTTAAAACTATCCCCTTGCGCCAGTAAGTATCCCGGAGCAGACAATATCTCCGTTCATTCGTTCCAGGGATGCCTCCGCCTTGATGGTGCCCCGCCGAAGGTAGATCATCTGTCCCCTGGCGATCACTGTTTCACCGGGCAGGACCACGCCGCTGAACTCCACCTTGTCGGCAAAGGCAAAAAGGGTGATGATATTTTTTATCTCATCCTCCGGAATGCCCCCCCCGCAAAAGCTGGCTGATCCCCATGGCCACAACACTGGTCTGGGCCATGGTTTCGATAAGGATAACCCCCGGGGTTATGGGACGGCCCGGAAAATGGCCATGGTAAAAGGTTTCATCCTCCCGGAACCGGTATGATGCAGATATATTTTTCTCATCCGCATGGATAATTTTGTCCACAAACCTGAACGGCGGCTGCTGGGGGATAAGGTCCATCACCTGTTGCCTGAAGCCTGCATCATCCGCCATACATCCCTCCGTTCACATGGATCACGCTGCCGTTGATATAGGTCCCGCTGGTGGCCAGAAAGGCCACGACCTGGGCCACCTCGTCGGCAGACCCCATGCGTTGTAATGGAATGGTTTTCATGATCTCTTCCCGAATCTCTAATGGAAGTTCCTGGGTCATATTGGTGTCGATAAACCCGGGAGCTACAGCATTGACAAGGATATTCCTGCCGGCCAGCTCCTTTGCCAGCGATTTTGTCATGGCGTCCAGGGCGGCCTTTTCCATGGTATAGGGGATCTGGCCCGCATTGCCGGTGTGACCGACCACACTTGAAATATTGATAATCCGGCCCAAAGATTTTCGCAGCATGAAAAGGCGCAGTACCCGCTTGGTCAGATACCAGGTCCCCCGGGTCGGAGCCCGCTGGTCGTCAAAGGCGGCCATTTTCATGGTCATCATCGGCTCATTGATACTTACCCCGGCATTGTTGACCAGTACATCCACCCGGCCGGCCTGATCCTTGATGTAACGGACCATGGTTTCCACCTGGTCTTCCTTTGAAAGATCCGCCTGGACAAGAAAGCTGTTTCCCCGGATCTGATCCAGCAGCTGTTCAGCCTTATCTTTGCTGCCCCGGTAATGAATGCCCACCCTGTATCCTTTATCGGCCAGGGCTGCTGCACAGGCGGCACCAATACCGGTGCCGGCCCCGGTAACAATTGCCACAGGTTTCTCATCGGCCACAGGTTTGTCACTGACCTGGTGCTTTGTTTTTCCCATTTTATTATCTCCTGCTGGCCCCGCCCACGCTGAGGGCTGAGCGCTGTGGATAATCCTTGTAGGTAATCCCTTTAAAGATTCCGGTTCTGGCCCGCTTTACCGATGTGATGTGCTCATCGTCCACAAACACATTGCCATCGGCAATAATGATACTGGAACCGGCCTTTTTAAGATCCCGGAACCGGACGATATCCACCTCAAACCGGACCACTTTATTATAGGGACGGATCTGGCCGAAAAACTCCACATCTTCACATCCCAGGGCACGCCCGGCCCCAAGCGCGCCGTTCCAGACACTGTAAAATCCCAGAACCTGCCAGACGGCATCTACACAAAGGCATCCCGGCTGCACCGGGTCTCCCGGGAAATGACACTGGAAATACCAGGCATCCAGCCGGATGTCCTGCTCTGCCACGATCCGCCCCCTGGCACAGCGACTTTCAATGGACAAAATCCTGTCCATCATTAAAAACGGCGGGGCCGGTAGCCGGGCATCAAACTCATCGGGCGGATCCTCGATCAGATTTCCGTAGGAAAACGCCAGTAATTGTTCAAAATCAAAATGGTCCTGCTCTAAAAATTGAGAATATTTCATTGATTACCTTTCCTTTTTCTATCCGATTCTTTCACCGCCGTCAGCGCAGATAAGGGCCCCGTTAATCCAGGCGGCCTCATCCATGCACAAAAGATAGACCACATCTGCCACATCCTGCGGCCTTGTCAAGCGGCCGAAGGGATTTCTTAAACCGGCCAGCGCCTTGATCCGGCTGTTTCCCGGAATGGCTTTCAGCGCCGGTGTATCTGTAACCCCTGCCTGGATCACGTTGGAACGAATCCCGTAAGGTGCAAATTCCTTTGCCATGCCCCGTGATACCGACTCCAAAACGGCCTTGGCAGCGGCAACCGCAGCATAGCCCTTCCAGGCAACGCTGTTGCCTTCACTGGTCAGACTCAAAACCCTTGCATCATCTGCGAATAACTGCCGCTGGCATATATCCTGGACCCACTCAACAATATTGGCACCCATGGCGTGGATGGTACGGGTAAAATCATCTTTCCCCAGCAAAAGGCTGTCGCTGTAGGCCGGCGGGTCGGCCAGTGTGTAAAAAAGGTCATCCCCCTGCTCAAAAGCCTCCTGGACAAGGGTGTCGACCTTTTCTTTGGACGTATCCGTGCCGCTGGCTATTGTCTCTCTTGCCATCCCGGGTCCTTTAACATTTTTTTGCGGCACTAAAAGCTTCAGGTTACCAAAGGCCACTGAGTGAAGCAGCATCCGAACCTTGCCTGTCTCACCCAGGACCTCTTTGAGTGAGTCCAGAACCCGGGTTCTGCCCTCCTGGGACAGCGCATCCAGGTTAAAGGTTTCAACAGCCACATCGTGTTTTCGCAATGCCTCAAAGGCGGGCTCAATGCGGGACATGGCACCCCGGCGGTCCCGGTGAACAATACACAGGTTCATGCCGTGACGGGCCAGTTTCTGCGCCGTGGCCAGTCCGAACCCGCTGGATCCGCCGATAATAACCGCCCACAGGTCTGAATCAAATTTCATGAATTTGTCCTTATATTAATGACGTTCATGCCGGGCTCACCCGGCGGTTTCAAATAACCGTTTTGCCGCCTGTAGCGTGATAATCGCCGTACAGTCAATCCCCATGCTCTTGAAAAAACGGCGCAAAGGACGGTTGGGTCCGATTTCAAAAATCTGTTCTGATGTTGCAGCCAGGGCTGTCATATTGTCCTGCCACAGGACCGGATGACTTATTTGGGATACCAGATTGTTGATAATGGCTTCCCGGTCAGGGGAGTGGAACTTCCCGGTAAAATTCGAGATCACCCGGAAAGCGTTTTCAGGGCAAAAGGAGTCGGCCCCGTCCTGTAGAACTTTTCTGAAATCATTTTCCACGCTTTTCATAAACCGGGAATGAAACGGGGCACTGACATTGAGTGGCACAAAGCGCAGGGAACCATCCTGTCCTATTTTCCTGCGCAGCGCAGCCTCTGCATTGGCGACGCTTTTGGACTCCCCGCTGATCACCACCTGGTCACAGCAATTGATATTGGCCGCATCCACCGGCGTCCCGTCAAGGACGCGTTCAAGGACTTTTTGATCCAGATTGTCCATGATAACGGCGGCCATGCTTCCGGTCCCCTTGGGTGATGCCGCCTGCATAAGGCGCCCCCGTATCTGGACTGTCCTGACGGCCCGGGCAAAGGGCATGACATTGGCGGCGACAAGCGCGGTATACTCACCAAGGGAGTGTCCCCCGAAAAATTGTGCCTGAAAGCCGTAAAGCGTCTCAAGCGCCCTGAACATGGCGATCTCGGTGGTTAAAATACAGGGCTGGGCATATTCGGTCATGTCCAGTTTTTCACTGCCGTTAAAGCAGCATCCGGCCACATCCCATCCAAGGGTGTCGGACGCTTCTTCAAAAACCTGCCGACTGCTGGGAACCGTGTCAAAAAAATCACGCCCCATGCCTTTTCGCTGGGCGCCCTGGCCCGGGAAAACAACAGCAACCGTGTTCTCTTCCATCTTTTTTGCGTCCTGGCTGTAAATGCTGTTCATTTTTATTTCCCATCGTTACAAACATTAACATTACTTCTCCAAAAGAACATACCCCAGGCATCGCAATATTCAAGCTTGTAATATTAAGTATTGTATTTTAATACCGAACGTATCAAAATCAGAAAAAAAAAGAGAAAAACAGGAGGGTTAAGGATCAGCGCCGAAAGTCATTCATCAGGGAAAAAATCCATTCCCGGAATGTGATCATCAAGCCTGTGGGGGTGCTTTGTTCCAAGGGGAGCGCCTTGTCTATATCCGTCAGTTCGATATACTCCTTGAACAGGCGGTCGATTTTCCTCAAAATAACGGCGCGGGATTTTTCTGAAAGTTTGCCGGTTTCAAAATGGAAACAATAATCAGGCAGGTCAACAGCGGCGCTGGAAAATTCCTTTCTGATCCGTTTTTCGTGCCGGGCCCGGATGGGGCCGTTCTTGCGCCACTCAATATTCTTCTGGGTCAAAAAAACCACCCGGTTATCCGGGTAAAGATTGATGAGCTTGAAACGGTCCAGTTCCAGTAAAAATTTCTGGGACTCTTTGAGAGAAATCTTATAATCCTTGACAATACTTTCAGGATCGCGGCCGTTCAGCAGAAGATAGAAAAAAAGCAGCAGTTTTGAATTGTCCGCCAGGGCAATCTCCTGGGCCACGGTGAGGATACTGGGTATTTTTTTATTTTTTTCACTAAGCTTTGCCAAGTCATAAAAACTTAAATCCAGGAAGGTGCAGATCTGTTCGATGCGCTTTAAGGAAAAAGACTGTTCGGAAAAAAGCCGTTTGATGCTCGCTTCGGACAGATTCATCTCACCGGCAAGCTGCCTGTAGGTGACGCCTTTGACTTTAAGACATTTTTTAAGGGTGTCCAACATCCTTGTGGTCTGGTTCATATCTACCTGCCCTTACGTGTTAACTCTTGCCGAATCCATCAGCCGTCAGCATAGGCTTTAAATGGTGATGATATTCCTTTGCCTCAATTTCCCGGCACCTTAAACCAACGCAAAATTCTATTTCCAAAGGCACCCATTAGCATTAGGACAGTACAGGTGTTTTTGTCAAGGCAGCCTGCAAAAAACCCGGGTCCCGTTAAAAACACTGATTTCATGCCTGCCGCTGTGGGCATGTTCCGGACCCCCGGGCAAATTAAAACAGGGTGACAAATCAACTACCCCGCCGCAAGCCTTGTTGGTATTTATTTCATAAATATCCTTCGGCCAAGGGCAACGGGGTATGGGTTTATAGCTTACGCCGTTTAAAAAGCAAAACGGCTACCGCTATAAACTTGATTCGGTAGATTGGTTTTAATCGCCGCAAGCGGCGGGGAATTAAACCCAATCATGATTAAAATTTGCTTTTTTCTGATATCTGATATATCAGATATCTATAGCCGGTCAAATCCATATGTCCCATCAGGAGCAGATATATGGGTAGCGCTTCTGTTGACGCTGCAATCGATTTGCTTTGAGACGGTTTGTCTGTCTTGTTTTTAAAAACATTGACAGACAAACCGCTGTAATATCACAAAAACACCTGCCGATACGACAGGTACCTAACCTATCTGAAATGGAGGGAACCATACCATGAAAATGACCACGGAAGAGGCCTTTGTTAAAGTACTCCAGATGCACGGTATCGACAGTGCCTTTGGTATTATCGGTTCGGCAATGATGCCGGTATCCGACCTGTTTCCCAAAGCCGGTATCACGTTTTGGGATTGCGGACATGAATACAGTGCCGGTATGATGGCGGATGGATTTTCCCGCGCCTCCGGAAAAATGTCTATGCTCGTAGGCCAGAACGGTCCGGGTATTGCCAATTTTGTTACACCTGTAAAAACTGCGTACTGGAATCATACGCCGTTACTGGTTATAACAGCACAGGCGGCAAATATGACCATGGGTCAGGGCGGTTTTCAGGAAGTCCCTCAGATGGCTATGTTTGAAGACTCAGTCGCTTATCAGGAAGAGGTGCTCCATCCTTCCCGTACAGCTGAGGTTCTCAACCGGGTGATCCTGAAGGCCAAACGGGCCAGTGCCCCTGCCCAGATCAACATTCCCCGTGATTTCTGGACACAGGTGATAGATATTGAACTGCCAGCCATTGTTGATTTTGAACGCCCTTGTGGCGGCGAAAAGGCCCTCTCCCGGGCGGCCGAGCTTCTTTCCAGTGCAAAGTTTCCTGTTATCTTGAACGGCGGCGGTGTGGTGATCGGTGATGCCATTAAAGATTCCCTGGCCCTGGCCGAGCGCCTGGATGCCCCGGTATGCTGCGGCTATCAGCACAACGATGCTTTTCCGGGCAGCCACCCGTTGTTTGCAGGTCCACTGGGGTATAACGGTTCCAAGGCCGCCATGAAGCTAATTTCAAAGGCCGATGTTGTCCTTGCCCTGGGCACCCGTTTAAATCCCTTTTCAACGCTTCCCTGCTACGGGATTGAGTACTGGCCTGAAAAAGCCGCCATTATCCAGGTGGATATTAATCAGGATCGGATCGGCCTGACCAAGCCGGTAACCGTAGGTATCGCCGGAGATGCAAAGAAAACGATTCACGGAATATTGGAAAGGCTGGCCGAGACGGCCGGTGATAATGGGCGTGAAGAACGCAGGACCATGATACAAGTAACAAAGGTTGCCTGGGATGAAGAGATCCTGACCATGGATCATGAAGAAGATGATCTGGGTACTACATGGAACGAGAGAGCCCGGAAAGCCGATCCTGAAAAAATCACCTCCCGCATGGCCTGGCGAGCCATTCAAGCCGCTCTTCCCAAGGAAGCGATTATTTCTTCGGATATCGGGAACTCCTGTGCCATCGGCAATGCCTACCCGACATTTGAACAGGGGCGTAAATACCTGGCGCCGGGAATGTTCGGTCCCTGCGGCTACGGATTCCCTGCCATATTAGGCGCCAAAATCGCACAACCGAATGTACCGGTGGTTGGCTTTGCCGGGGACGGCGCCTTTGGGATTTCCATGAACGAGATGACCGCCTGCGGGCGGGATGAATGGCCGGCCATTACCATGGTTGTCTTTAGAAATTATCATTGGGGTGCTGAAAAACGGAACACCACCCTCTGGTATGATGATAATTTTGTGGGAACGGAGCTGGACCGCGATGTCAATTATGCCGGAATTGCACAGGCATGCGGACATGAAGGGATTCAGGTATGGACCATGGATGAACTGGAATCCGCTCTGGCGGTTGCGGTCAAAACCCAGATGGAAGAGGGAAAAACCACATTTATTGAAGTGATGACCAACATGGAGTTAGGCGAACCGTTCAGGCGGGATGCCATGAAAAAGCCGGTCGCTGTTGCCGGGATTAACAAGGCGGACATGCGGTCTCAAAAAGAGATATAACCCGCATATCTTCCCGGGATAATATGATAAAAGTACCGGTTTCATCCAAAAGGTTACTATTTGCAGGAGAACGATCCATGGAAACAAGCTTGACGGACTATGATGTCCAGGAAATGATTGATGGGGATAAAAATTTTTTGTGGCACCATTTAAAGCCGCACAAATTATTTGAAACCGCCGAACAGATGATCATTGTCAAGGCAAAGGGATTGATGGTCACCGATATCCGCGGGAACCAATACCTGGACGCCACATCCGGCGGGGTATGGAGCGTGATGGTGGGCTTTGGCAGGGATTCCATTGCCGAGGCCGTCTGCGAGCAGCTCAAAGAAATGCCATATTTCGCCGGGATGTTCGGCACCGTGCCTGCCATTAAATTTGCAAAAAAACTCCTGGAAAAACTGCCCAACCACGGCAAGGTATTCTTTTCCAACTCCGGTTCCGAAGCCAATGAAAAAACCTTTAAAATGGTGAGGCAGGCCTCGCATATTGATCCTGCCAGAAAAGGCAAATACAAAATCCTTTACCGGGACCGGGACTACCACGGCACCACCATCGGCGCCATGAGCGCCACGGGTCAGGCCCAGAGACGGCATGATTTCGGTCCTTTTGCTGAAGGGTTTATTGAGTTTCCCCACTGCCATTGTTACCGCTGCCCTCATGAAAAAAGCAAAGCGGTCTGTGACACCGAATGCGCCAGAGCCGTCGAGGATATTATCCTGGCTCAAGGGCCCGATACCATCGGCGGCATGATCGTGGAACCGATCACGGCCGGCGGCGGCATTTTAACCCCGCCCAAAGGGTACTTTGCCATACTCCAGGAAATCTGTAAAAAATATGACATCTGGATGATCATGGACGAAGTGGTCTGCGGGTTCGGCAGGACCGGGACCTTCTGGGGGCATGAACACTATGATGTAACCCCGGATATCATCACTGCGGCCAAAGGCCTTGCAAGTTCATACGGGGCCCTGTCCGCCACCATTGTGAAACAAAAAATCTATGACATTTTCTTAAATGACCCGTCTGATCCGGACACCCGTCTGGATTATTTCAGGGATATTTCCACCTACGGCGGATGTACCTCCGCCATGGCGGCGGCGCTTGAAAGCACCCGGATCATTGAACAGGAAAACCTTATAGACAACAGTGCCGCAATGGGGGCCTACCTGATTGAAAAACTTGAAACCCTGAAAGAGTTTGACGTTGTAGGGGAAGTCCGGGGCAAGGGCCTGTTTGCCGGTATTGAATTCGTGCTGGACAAAGAGACCCGTGAACCTATCACCGAAGTACAGATGGCCGCCCTCATGGGCAATGTGCTGGCACAAAAGGTAATTGTCGGCAGAACCAACAGCAGTTTTCACGACTTGAACAATATCATGAACTTTGCCCCCAGCCTGATCATCAAAAGAGAGCAGGTGGATAACATTGTGGCCGCGGTAAGGGCTGCCATCCAAAAGACATTTTATGACAGGGGTGCTGCTTGACTTGAATGGGGCAATGATTTACTCAATAACAACCTTTGGGTAAAAAAGTCTATTTTTAAAAAGCACGGACAAGGCCGGGTCGTTTCCGATGGGTTCACCCGCAGTTGAATAAACAGTCTGTCACTTTGACACTCATATTTGCGAGGCATTTGGTAATGGAAGACAAACTCAATGTACTGTCCCTGCGGGAGCAGGTATATGCATATTTACGAAAACAGATGACCCAAGGCTCGCTGACACCGGGATCCACGGTCAATATAGGGAAGATTGCCGAACAGCTGGGGATCAGCAAGACACCTCTTCGGGATGCGCTGATCCATCTGGAAGTGGAGGGGTTTGTCACCATCCTGCCCCGGCGGGGGGTTCGCGTGAATACCCTGACCCTTGCCGATGTCAAAAACGCATATGATGCCGTGGGAATGGTGGAGGCGTCCATTGTTACCGACTGCTTTGACAAGATACAGCCCGATCACATTTCACAGCTTGAGAAACTCAATAAAACAATGATTGCCGACATCAAGCGCAACGATTTCACACGACTTTTCAAAACCAACCTTCAATTCCATGATGTCTATCTTGATATTTCAGACAATGACCTGTTAAAAAAATTTATCCTCCCCATTAAACATCGGCTCTATGATTTCCCAAGATTCAGGTATATCGATGACTGGGAATTAAGAAACTGCGCGGAGCACCGGGTGTTTATCGATCATTTAAAATCCGGGGATGCCCGAAAAGCCGCCCACACCTTAAAGGATATTCACTGGTCTTTTGAGGTCCAGGAGGATTTTATAAAGCAATTTTATAATTTGGATAACAAATGAGACCCTCAAAAACATTTTCCCCCATCCTTTTATTACCGGAACGGTCAAAAACATCATGAAAATAATGGTGATCAATGCCGACACCCGCACAGGGGATATTGACCCGGTTGTCATCGGCTACTTGATGAAACAGACCGGCATGGACATCACAAAGCTGGATACCGTATTAAACAAGGAAAGCGGCCTGAAAGGAATCTAAGATTTAATCATGATATATTATTTGGGATTACTTGGGATATCGGCCTTTGCCATAACCGGTGTTATTGCCGCCGGCAAAAAGGACATGGACATCTTCAGCATTGTCCTTTTAGGGGTGGTGACAGCGCTTGGGGGCGGCACCCTGCGTGACATCATCATTGATGCTAACCCCATCTTCTGGATCGCAGACCTGTCATATCTGTGGGTTTCGGTCACAGCCTCCATTCTCTCTTTCTTTCTGGTCAGGTTTGTGCGCCATCTCATGCCGCTGCTGCTGTTCATTGATGCCTTAGGCTTATCCTTGTTTACTGTTCTGGCCGCAGAAAAAACAATTGCCCTGGGGTTTTCAAACACGGTAGCCATCCTGATGGGGGTTACCACAGGGATCGCCGGCGGAATGATCCGGGATATCCTCACCGGCCGGATGCCGCTTTTAATGGGAAAAGAGTTTTACGCAACCCCCGCCCTGCTGGGGGCAATCCTGTTTACACTTTTAGAACATTTTTTCCCCCTTCATGACGCAAACAGATTATACGCCATTGGCATCATTTTTATTTTACGGGCATCCGCCATCCAGTGGGGAATTTATTACCCGCGCTGGCTGACCTACCAGGGGAAAAAATAGGTCCCACCAGATCTGTACAACAGATCAAAAGCCGATTTGGCGGGCTAACCCGGATATTTCACGAAATGATTTTTGCTTTAGCTGGAAGGCACCAGGCTGTAAAGCTGTAGTAGCTTTACCGCGAACGGCCTGAAACGAAGAAGATGAAGTAAAATCATTTTGCCCGCAGGGTGACATTTTGCGTCCGTTAATATCACCGGCAATAATAAAGCAACCCTATGCTGTTATATGAAATTTTAATAAGATCACTAACACTCTCATGAAATATTCGGGCTAAAGAATATCTTGATTTTTCTTTGTGTACCTGATTATTAAAGAAAATAAGAAAAAAGACTGATAAGCTTTTTCTTGAACCGGATTGAACCGTTCAATATTGAATCTGCTGCTCCGGATAGCCTGCGACGCCTCCTTTTAACGCTCACTTTGAATTCTCCATAGAAGCCCTGACAAGAGGTGAACACTGACACCGCTTTAAAAAGGGGAAAAATTGACACTGCAGGGCAACCTGCAAGGGCTGCAACCAATACATCAAAAAAGGAGGTCCCATGACCATGCCAACCCGGCAAAGATGGTTTGCCGGTATCTTTATCTTTTTAGCACTGGCCACTCCGCTTGCCATCACCTGGTACGTGTCAACGGATGAATATCAAAACCGAGATGACCAGAGGATACAACAGAACCGGGAAGCCGGTGTCTCTTCCAAATCAAAAATATCCTCCGGTCAGTTGCTTTTGGTGAAAAATGAAAAAATAGAGATCGACAAAACCAGTATTGTATTCAAAGGGCTGGCTGACAACACTGTAAAAATGGAGATATACCTTCTGGAACTTGACCCACAGGTCCCCTATCCCTTGAAATTTAACAAACAATCTGTTAGTGACGGTATCTGGATCGGCAATGTGCTTTACCAGCTTGTCTCTGTTAAGGACAACCTCTTGCGCTTAAGGATACAGGACTCATACAGCACATTATAAAAATAACTTAGGATCGGCTCCAAAATTTCTTGAACTTTTGTTTTTAAAATACCCAATCTTTTAAGGGGTTTTAAAAACAATTTAGATCAAGTTATTTTGTAACGATTCCTTACAACGTTGCATTGCAGTTATCTTATGGATATTTCCAAACTGGTGATGGTGGGACTGGGCGGATTTGCAGGCTCGGTCTGCCGCTATATGGTATTTGATATTTCAGCAAAACTGTTCAAGGCTCCCTTCATTCCCTACGGCACCCTGATGGTAAATGTGGCAGGATGCCTTCTGATCGGTTTCTTCGGCGGTATGATAGAATCCCGCGCCCTTTTCTCCCCTGAACTTCGGGCGTTGATTCTTATCGGCTTTCTCGGTGGATTTACCACCTATTCCACTTTTGGATATGAACTTTTTCTGATCTTAAGGCAGGGCCATATCGCGGCATTCATTGCCCATACAGGTGCACACCTGATCCTGGGGCTTTTTGCCGTGTTTTGCGGATTTACCCTTTCCAAGGCAATCTAACACAATTATTTCAAGGATATATAATGACAGCATCCAACCCCCACCTTTTTTCAGCCCAGGTCTATTATGAAGATACGGATCACTCCGGAGTGGTGTACCATGCCAACTACCTGAAATTCTTTGAAAGGGCCCGGGAAGATATCATCGGCATCGATACCCTGTCCGACATGTGGCACAACCAGAACATCGGCTTTGCCGTATACAAGATTGCCATCCAGTACCATGACGGGGCTGTATTTGGAGATCTTTTAGATATTAAGACCACCTGGGAAAAAGAGGGGGAATACCGTGTGGTCTTCTCTCATGAGGCGTGGCGGCCCGGTGCCGCCAAGGCGGCTGTCTCCTGCACCCTTGAGCTTGTCTGTCTGGGACCCAATAAAAAGCTGATGCCCATCCCGGATTTGAATTTTCTGGGATAATACGGTTTACCCTGCATAAAGGGGAATACTGAACAATTAGAGCCACTACTCTTTTTGTATAATGTAATCGGCAGGAGCCGGAATGAATCAAGATTTTATATTATAAAACGTAATATCGACTACCTTTAACCGCCACCATATATGGTGGACGAGTTCTTTTTAAGAAAAGCGACGACTTATAGACAAAGCGCTCACTTTTTAACTACCTCAGAAACCTCTCCAAGGGACACCGTTAGGTGGTGTTATCAAAATTGTACTTACATCACTCCGCATTATTTTCTCATTGACGAGTTTGGTGTTGGTGGCGTTTATGCTGTCAGTGGCATCGCCTTTTTCATAAACTCAAAACACAACTCTTCCTCACAGAGCCCTTTTGTCTCGATTATGAAAAAAGCTCCTGGTTCGAAGATGTTCTTTTGTTTTTGGAAACAAGTCCATATCAGTATGCGGTAAAAACAGGGCTGCAATGTAATGCTCCATATATGAAGTAGTTTCAGAAAGCTCAAAGTTTGTCATTCTCTTCAACACGTCTGCCACATCTTTTCTGATACGGTTGGTAAGAGAACTCATTCTTGTACCCATTAAAGAGCCGTTGCCGATAAACGTGACCTTATCAGGATCGATTTCAGGCAAGAGACCGATAGTCATTGCCTTTTCAAGGTCTATACAGTTTCCGAATCCACCGGCAAGAACTATCCGGTCCAGATCGGGAATGCCCAACCCCACTTCATCAAGCAAGGTCTGACACCCACTGTAGATAGCCCCTTTCGAGCGGATCAGGCTTTCAATATCAATCTCAGTCAATACAATATCCCGGTCAATCCGGGTTTCATCTTTCCAGGCCAGAACATATTCATGTACCCCTTGTTTTTCACGAATCCGATCAGTCTTAAGATTTTGGATGAATTTCCCTTTATTATTAATAATCCCGGATTCAAAGAGATTCGCTACAATATTGATCAAACCGGAACCGCAAATACCTATGGGTCTGATGTTCCCAATGGTTATATTCATGGGCTCGTATGTTATTGGGTTGATCATGAAATCTTCAATAGCCCCTTTTGCTGCACGCATGCCGAACTGGATCCCTCCCCCTTCAAAGGCGGGTCCTGCTGAGCAAGCAGCACATGCCAGCCAATCCTTGTTTCCGATAGCAATCTCTGCGTTGGTACCGATATCCAGGTACAGGGTCAGTTCTTCAGATCGATAAATCCCTGCTCCCATGATCCCTGATACGATATCCCCGCCCACATAGCTTGAGACACTGGGATAGATCAATACCGTCGCATGATCGGGCAGATCGATTGAAATATCAACCGCCTTTACAGGGGGATAAAAAGTGGATGCCGGAACATAGGGGGACTGCCTAATAAATCCGGGATCTATCCCAAGCAAAAGCTGGGTCATGGTGGTATTCCCGGCCAGGGTCACTGTGGAAATTTCATTCCGATCAATCCCTGATTCTTTTATTATTTTCTGAATAATCTTATTGATTGTTCCTACGACTATTTGCTGCATTTTCTCAAGGCCGCCTGGTTTTTCTGCAAATAATATCCGTGAAATCACATCCTCCCCATAGTTGGTCTGACCGTTAAAATCACCATGTTCAGCCAATATTTTTCCTGTAATGAGATTGATTATTTCTCCGTAAACCGTTGTGGTACCGATATCGATATCAACGGCGAAATTTCTATCGGTTGTATCGCCGGGTTCAATATTAATGATATGGGTTTTTCTTCCCTTCAACACCGGACGGGCAAGTAAGACGGTCACTTTAAAATCATCCTTACGCAAAATTTCAGGGAGTTTTCGGATAACCGGAAGTTTGAGCGCTAACCGATGCTCATCATATGCCAGTTTCAAAAAACTGATCAGTCGGCTGGTGTCGGCAAGATTGTTCTGGGCTGACGGTTTGGGCAGCTCCAAATATTTTTTTTCCACAGACGGGATAAAAAGCCCTTTTTCTTTTAAATTATCGAGATTCAGCTGTTGGATCCGGGCGGTTTTTCTAGTTGGACTGTATTGATTCAAAACGCTGATATCAACTTCCGATTCCACGGGAATACGGACTTCAACATTGCTATTTATCTTGGAAAGGCAAGCCAAACAGTATCCTTTGGCCAGGTCTTCATCACTTAGCTTTTCAGAATATTCTCCCTCAATCGTACCCTTTTCTATAATTACGCGGCATTTTCCACACAATCCCTCACCACCGCACGAAGCATTTATATGCACACCTGCTTCTATAGCCGCGCGGATTAGACTTTCTCCTTTTTCCACTATTATTTTTTTATTATATGGCAAAAAAATAATTTTATGCATTTGGGGCTAATTTCCTATTCATCGTTCATATGGGAATTGTAAAAAATCAGTGGTTAGCATTTAAGAAAGAACTTGAGAATGAGGGATAATATTCTATGTCTCTACTTTTCCAACTATGCTATACCCAATGTGTTAATACTGAATCTTTCTTTATCCTCTCTGCCAACCCAGAGTGTTGACCTTCAACATTAATCAATTCTAAGAGGTGAATTAACAGTGTGTCAAATAGGGCGATTCCATTATTGATGGAATCAGATTTTATTTTCCAGCTCTCTCTTATTCGGCGTAGTAAATTTTTTAAAGTGATGTGTAGCATTAGCAATTCACTTTTAAATTTCTCAATATCAGGTAGTTTGTCTGATGCTGTGAAATGGTGCTCTATAAGAAATATAGAAAACAATGTGTAGTACATTCTTTTAGGATCAGCACATGGTAGATAATTACCACGCGCCCATTGATTAAATTTGAAAGTCGAACATTGAGAATTTAACAGAATAAACCATACGGCCTGGAAAAATATATTTTGAGCATCGTTATCTATTTTTAATTGCAATGTTTCATTTTTAACTATCGTTAAAGTCCCGTTTTCGGTGGATTTGATATTTGAGAAATATTGTATTATTGTTTCGAGTTCTAAACTCAAACGACAATGATCAATTTCAGGCCCGTGCTTAACATTCCCCGGGCAGGGCATATTTTCAAATGATGCCCAAAATGGGATAGGGTCTTTTGAGATTTTCAATGCATCGAATTCAATACTAAATTCACTCCTGCCCTGAAAATGAATTTTTATTTTAGAAGAAGACATGTTTATTCAAATGTCCTGTTTCTGTAAAGGAGGAGGAAATCCTTGTTCAGCCGCAGCCTTGTATTTGGAAAAGACATAAGGCTCATAAATGGTTGAATTGTCCTGAAGTTCACTCAACCTGGCATCTATTTCCCTTCTCTTTATATCGTTTTTCCAGTTGTTCCAGTCTTCCAGAGACTCCCATTTGCTGATTACAAGAACTCTGTTTGTATTTTCAGCACAAATCAGGGTTTCTCCTGAAATATAACCATTTTGATGCATGGCATTGAAACGCAGATTCTTCAGCAGGGAATGGAAGTTTTTTCCCTTGCCATGGCTGACGTCCCTTTTGATAATCACTTTTACAAGCATGATACCTCCTTTTTAAATCTTTTGTTTGAACCAGAGTTGATTTCATTTTTTCCAACTCATATGTTGTAAATCAGATTCAAAAGAAAGGAATAAGCTGCTGAATAGAGAAGAATTTAGATTTGAGACGATCTGTTTCGATTTGAAGTTGCTCTTTAACAGGCTTCATCTACTATAGGTAGAATATAACATATGAATGAATTGAAAAGCAATCAAATCACTAATGTGCCAGTGTGTGTACTGATGGTATAAGTACGCAGATTTTCTGTTTTCGATCAAAATACCATATATTGTAGTTTTAGAAATTTGATCGAAAGCGACAGATAATAGATAAATTACTCGCTTCTATTTGAGCCTTTTCAAATAAACGATATTAAAAAAAATTTTTATTTGACATTTATATGCCTATGCATATATTCAAAATAACATGGATTTTGAACCTAAAAACTCTATTGGATGTTCTGTGGCAAAAGCCCACCGTCTACTTGTGACTCAGGTCAACAGGGCATTTTCCACTGATGGCTTTAACGTTACCGAAGAACAGTGGGTGGCAATCTTCCACCTTAAAGGCAAAGACGGCATGACCATCAAAGAGTTGAGTGAAGCCTTGGATAAGGAGCATTCAGCTACATCGAGAATCGTAAATGGCCTTGTGAAGCGTGACCTTGCAATTCGTGTGACTGATTACACAGACTATAGAGCTCGGAGAATTCATTTGACAAGGGAAGGAAGGCGAATTGAAAAAGAGCTAACGAAGATTGCAAAAAGAATAGATGACAAGGCAATCCAGGGGGTCAATCCTTTAGATTTAAAGTTATGTAGACAAATTCTGGACCATGTAATTAAAAACATAGATTGGTAAAAAAAATTGCCCATTTGTATGCGTAGGCATATAAATTACATCAAGGAGGTATCGGTGAAGAGTAGTATAGCAAAAAATTTAAAGCCTCAATTTTCCCCGGTTGCTGTTATATGGACCGATGAAAAACCTGAAAATGCGGTTGAAGGATAAAAAAAGTAATGAATCAGATATTTACCAGAGGAAAAAAATTATGTCGAATACTAAATATGGAGATATTAATATGAAACAAGATATTAAAATTATTAAGTCTGAAAAATCAGATCGAGAACTTGTTAAATATTCCCAAACCAAACACCTTCCTACGATGCCGCTTTCAATGACGTTTCCCAAAGTGATTCTGCACGGAATAACAGCTATCTTAAATAGGCTGGTATGGTTGAGTCATAGCAGTCAGCAGGCAGGACAAGAGAGAGGAAAGGAAAGAGGATCTCACACCCATGGTCATCATCACCAAAATCGGAAATGTTGCCATCGAGGGTAGATGAAACACCAATATGTATTTATTTGTGAACACAATATAATAAAATAGGAGTAATATATTATGAAGATTATAGTTATCGGTGCAACAGGTACTATCGGAAAAGGTATCGTAAGTCTGTTATCCCCGGACCATGATATCGTCAAAGTTGGCTACAATAGTGGAGATGCAACAGTCAATCTTGGTGATTCATCTTCGATCATATCTTTATTTGAATCAGTAGGCAATTTTAATGCACTGGTGTGTGCTGCTGGTGAAGCTAAATTTGGTGGGTTTGAACAACTGGGAGAAGAAGACTATCTTTTCGGATTGAAGAACAAACTAATGGGTCAGGTAAACTTGGTCACTATTGGATCTAACTATATAAACGACAATGGTGTTTTTACTTTAACAAGCGGTATGCTCAGCTATCATCCATCACCGGAATCCGTATCCTTGACCATGGTAAATCGTGGTGTAGAGGGTTTCGTTCAGGCTGCTGCTTTGGGTATGAAACGAGGTGTCAGGATCAACATCGTCAGCCCGGTCTTTGTCAAAGAGACCATGGAAAAGATGGGCATGGATGGCTCGGGAGGTATGCCTTCCAAGGATGTAGCCTTGGCTTATAAAGCAAGTATTGAGACGGACATGAATGGTGAGATTCTTGACGTAAAAGATTTTGTCTAAACAGATTCCTTACTTTTATAAGTTGAGTTCTGAGTTTAAAATCTGAACCTTCCCCAAAGTAGCCGGGTCATCCCATATTTTTTTGGGGAGGGTTCAGATCAGAATTTAAAAGTAGTCTATAAGGGTGACATTATAGAATACATTCTTAATAAATTGAAGAATAAAGGTATCCATTCACGGGGTGAAGCAGGCAAACCCGATCAGATCCAAGATAGAT
>CAZLTD010000093.1:0-24060 GCA_964562385.1 uncultured Desulfobacula sp. | reverse complement strand
GATGCCAATTGCTTGATTAAGCGGATGCCGACAGTGAAGATAGTAGCAAGTATAGTGCCTGACCATAGATTTTCTGAAAAAGGAGAGTGTCCGATTCAATGGCTAATTTATTTTCCATAGCCAGGCACTAACTATATCAGGGATCAAATAAATGAATATAATATCATCAGCTAACGGACAAACCGATACCAGTCAGATCTTTTGAACCACTTGTCAACCATCTTGTCGAAACGGCCGTCTGCCTTTATCTCAACCAGAAAATCATTTAAAAATTTCATGAAGTTCGGATCTTTTTGACGGATCGCCCAAGCGATGGGCTCTTTTGTAAAGGGTTTATCCAGAAAAATAATTTTTTCTGATGGGTTCATGCTATTGAACACTGCATTGAACGGATAATCATAGACGAACGCGTCTGCTTTACCTTCCAACACCCGCATAGCGCCATCAATCTCGGTATTGACCGTTTCATATTTGGCCTTGGGTATCATTCCCTGAACTGCCTCTTCTCCGGTGGCCCCGGGCTTGGATACTATAGTAAATTTGTCATCATTCAGATCTTTGTAAGATTTTACCGTATCTTTATGTTTGGCATTGAGCAGGATGGTCTGTCCCACTGTCATAAAAGGATTGGCAAAATCTACTTTTTTCTTACGCTTTTCTGTTACGGACATACCCCCAAAAATCACATCAAAACGGCCCAGGTTAAGTGCTGGGATAATACTGGGCCAGAACGTATCGACAAACACCGGTTTGACACCGAGTTCCTTTGCCATTTCAATCCCCATATCAATGTCAAAACCAATCAAACTGAGTTGACGGGTTTTGTGCCGTAAACCTCCATGCCGGATAGCCTTTTGGCGAAGACCACTACGTTTATCAATCATCTCAAAAGGCATATATCCCACTTCCAGACCAATGCGAAGTTCACCGCGTTTTAAAATACCTTCCAACGTGGAATCTTTCGATAACACAGCATCTTTACCGAATGCAGGTGCTCCAATCCAAAAAATGGAAACCAGGAAGCAGATAATTATCTTAAAGTAAATGTTTTTAAGCATTGTGTATCTCCTCTGTCCTGTCTATGTTTAAACTTTAACTTCTTCGACCTGTTCGTCCGATTCATCTGCCTTATCAATGGTAATATTGAACCAACCAAATAGCATGGAAACAATCGGCGTAATCCAGCAAAAGAAATTGAACGGTAGATACAGAATGGTGGGCACCCCGAGTGTAGCAGCCTGGTAGGCACCACCCGAGTTCCAAGGCACTAAGTTTGCCGTTACAGTCGCACTGTCTTCGATGGCGCGTGACAGATTTTTAGGGTGAAGTCCTTTATCTTTATAAGACTGGGCATACATTTTACCCGTCATGACAATGGACATGTATTGGTCACAGAGGATCATATTGCACCCAATGGCTGTCAGGATCGTAGCGGTGATCAAAGACCCGGTTGATTCGGCCTTCTTAAGAATAACACTAACAACAACTCGAAGCTGATTGGTCTTTTCCATAATCCCGCCGTACATCATGGCACAGATCACCAGTGATATGGTATACATCATGGATGAAAAACCACCTTTGGTTAATAAATTGTCAACAGCTTCAATTCCACTGTTGCTGGTATAACCGCCATAGGCCGCAGATAAAATGCTGCCGAAATTGTTACTCTGAAAAATAACCCCCAAAATACCAGCAGCGATTATTCCGATCACAATTCCCGGTACAGCTGGAATTTTTTTAAATGCAAGGACCAGGATAATTACCGGGGGAATCAATAACAAAAGATTGACACTGAACTGCGATTGAATGCCTGTTAATATCTGGTTGACACTTTCCAGGTTTGCTTCCCCGCCGCCGTAATAAAAGCCCAGTGCTATTTCGATTACTAGAGTAATGGCATAACTGACTCCCGTGGTATAGGACATATGTTTTATATGTGTGTAAAGATCAGTTCCCACCATGGCGGGTGCCATATTGGTGGTGTCTGACAGGGGGGACATCTTATCCCCAAAATAGGCACCGGAAAGTACGGCTCCTGCCACCACAGGAAGTGGAAATCCCAACCCCTGTCCGATACCGATCAAAGCAATACCAATGGTGCCGCATGTCCCCCAGGAAGTTCCTGTAGCAAGAGAGGTTATGGAACATATGATCACCGTTGCCGGTAAGAATATTGAGGGATGTAGTATTTTTAACCCATAAAAAAGCAGTGTCGGAACCACACCACTTAAAATCCAGACACCAATTAGAATACCAATGATGGCCAAAATCACAATGGCTTGAAGCGAATTAGTGATGCCGTTTAGCATGCCGGTTTCAATTTCTTTATATGAATATCCGGCCCGAAGACCCACCAATGCGGCTACAAATACACCGAGAAGAATGGGCACATGGGCATCTGTTTCATAACGTAAGATGGCCAGGCTGATGAATAGGATTAGACCTGCTATCGATACCAGAGATTCCCAGAAATATGGATCGCGCTTTTCACGATTAAAACTCATAATTTTCTCCTGTTTTTATCAAACCGATTAATTATTTATGGAATTATCTTAAGTGCTTTTAACTAACATTACTGGAACTGAGGAAAGCCTGGATACTTTTTCAGCAACAGAACCGAATACAACTTTCTGTATTGTGTTTCCTCTGCCCATGATAATTAAATCAATTCCAGCGGTATCGACGTAGTCTAAAATTTGTTTATAATGGGTCCCAGACACAACCTTTGCGTCTGCAATCTGAACATCTCTTAGGTATTTTTTGACAAAGGACTCCAGTTTCTGATGGGCCTGTGTGAGAACTTGCCCTTCAAAATCGCTGGCAATCCGTTTAAAATCTGGTTTGGGAGGATCAGAAACATAGGTATCCACAAACCAATCAAACCGGCGCAAAACATGAATAAGGTGAACTTTTGCATCAAGCTGTTTTGCCAATGTAACCACATAAGGAGCAACCCTTTTTGAGATATCGGTTAATGCGATCGGATAAAGAATATTTTTGACTTCTTCCATATAAGACTCCTTTCTTTCAGTTTTAAATCGTTAAAATTTAAATGAATCTTCCCGGTCGAAAGGTCATTAAAAACAATAAAACTCACATGGTATCTTTAATCCCCCGATAAGAAAAATTCGTCAATGTTACAAAATCAAATACAGGACGACCGGTGGCTTTTCTGATCGCATTGGAAAAGGGAGGAAGATCAGTACATTCCAACACAAAGGCACCAATATTCGAGTTTTTTACCATTGAATTTGCGCGGGCTATAATTTCAGTTTCTATTTTATCGATATCAATATCTTCTTGGGGTGATGTAAAAATTTTATTCCATTCCAGGCTGGTTTCCAAACCTTGAATCCGGGTTCGGTTATGGTTTAAAACGCCTGCATTCTCTAAGTGCTCCTTTGATAGAGCAGATTTTTTGGCAGTAATTACACCTACATTTTGTTTAGTTCCAATCATGTTCTGAACCATCGGGATCTGCATCAAACTGGAAGTGAAAACGGGTATATTGACTGCATCTGTGAGTTCTTTTTGAAAAATTGCATTGAACCCGCAGCTTGTTGTAATTGCTTTTATTCCCTGTTCTTCCATTTTCCGGGCATCTCTAATCATAGTTGCTAAAGTGTCTTTACAGGGATTTTCGAGAATCGTATGTATATTTGCACCCTTTACCCGGGTATATTTTACAGGAAATTTGAACGTGTCAGGATTTGTACTGTTTCCTTTAAGCGCTTCAAGCTGCACCAGGCCACGGGGACTGCAACCTTCCTCCCAACACAAAATACCTATTTGTGGAATATTTTGTTTTATTGTCATAACATTAGTTTTTAACTTTCAAACCAAATCAATGCTGTAAAATCGAAGATAAAAAGTATTTTCCTCTATCTGTCTGAGGATTCGTAAAAAAATCGTTTGGTGGAGCAATTTCAATGATCTGGCCCTCGTCCATGAATACAACCCGGTTCGCAACTTCACGGGCAAATCCCATTTCATGTGTAACGACCATCATTGTCATACCTTCTTTGGCCAGGTCCCGCATAACATCGAGAACCTCATTGATCATCTCAGGATCTAAAGCAGATGTGGGTTCATCAAAGAGCATTATCTTAGGGTGCATGCAAAGACCTCGGGCGATGGCTACACGTTGCTGCTGACCGCCAGACAGTTGAGTCGGATGATGATCCATCCGATCACCTAAACCCACTCGGTCAAGCATTGCCCGCCCTAGTTTCTCTGCCTCTTTTTTATCCATCTTTTTGACTTTGAGGGGTGCAATTGTCGTATTCTCTAAAGCAGTCATATGGGGATAAAGATTAAAGGACTGAAATACAAATCCAATATCTGCACGAACTTTGGTCATATTTATTTTTTTGTCATGCACTGCTTTTCTGTCAACGATAAGCTCACCTTTCTGGATCGGTTCCAAGCGGTTGATGCAGCGAATCAGTGTGCTTTTTCCCGATCCGCTAGGGCCGCAGACGACTACCACCTCACCCTGGGCAACATCTAAATTGATATCGTTTAAAACATGGAGATCGCCAAACCATTTATTTACGTTTTTGAAAGAGATCATTGACTTATTCCCCTTTTAATAAAGACAGCTATATAATTTTCTTAAAGTTTTGTATTTACGACGGTCATTCGCCGTTCAAGATAGCCTGATAGATTAATCAATGGATAGCAGATAGCAAAATATAAGATACCCACAAGTCCAAAAACCATCAAGCCTTCAGGTACCCTTTGTACCGTCAACCAACCAACCCTTGTTATGTCCACAACACCTATTGCCGAAACCACAGATGAATCCTTTACCAGTAGTACATATTGACCTACCAGCGGTGGCAAGATGGTCTTCAACGCTTGAGGCAAAACAATATATCTGAGTTGCTGGAAATATGATAAACCAGAAGCTGTTGCTGCTTCATTCTGGCCTTTGGGAACCGCCAGGATACCACTGGCAACAATCTCACAGATAAAACTGGCTGTTAAATTAGTTAATGCTATTACAGCTGCAGGAAAGGCTTCCAATTCTATACCGGCACTCGGCAGGATAAAAAATATTATAAACACCTGAACCAGAAATGGCGTCCCACGAATGAGATCAACCCAAATACCGATTATGGCACGCAGTACTTTGTTTTTTCCCGCCCTTAAAACACCACATATAAATCCTATAACAGTACCTGCGATTAAGCTTAATCCAGCCACTGCAACTGTCATCCCGACACCTTTGAGAAAAAAGGGCAGACTGTGCATCAGTTCCTGAAAATAAAAGCTAAACATGATTTATCCTCCCTTTCTCAATGTGCTTCCTTAAAAATGAGCTTTTTTTCTGACCAGCTTGAAAGACCTTTAAGCATATAGTAAAGAATCAGATAAAAAACAGCTGTGGTTAAAAATCCTTCAGCAGGCATGAAACGTTCGGATGTCAGAAGCTGTCCCGCCCGTGTTAATTCCATTATTGAAATCAATGACAATAATGACGAATCTTTTACAAGTACAATCGCCTGCCCAAGCATAGGTCGGATTGTCATACCGAGTGCCTGGGGAAGAATAATGTATCGCATGCGTTGAAAATAATTCATACCCGATGCAATCCCCGCTTCAGTCTGTCCAAAGTCGATGGATTGAATTCCTGATCGGATGATTTCGGCATAGTATGCGCCGCTGTTAAGCGTCAGGGCAATTACTCCAGTCACCCATTCTGGAAGCATGATTCCTAAAGTCGGCAAGCCAAAATAAAAAAAGTAAAGCTGAACAAGCAAAGGTGTTGAACGGATGCTTTCGATATAAACACCTGCGATAATAGATAGAGTTCGTGATTGGCTCAATCGCATTGAACAGGAAATAATACCTACCAAAATGGCTCCGGTTAATGCCAGTCCAGAGAGCCAGAGGGTAGCCAGAAAGCACTGCATGTAAAGTGGCATATACTCCAGGATGATCCTGAAATTGAAAGCTTCTAGCATGTCATTTATCCTTACGTTTTATGGTCAGGCATATTATTTTTTACATGAGTTAGCCAAAAATAATATGCCTGACAAAATACTGGATGGATTAATGATCTTTTTTCCAATCCATAGAATTTACCCAGTAGTCTAAGTTCTCATCCAGACGTCCGTCCAATGTTGTATGAAGAAAAAACAAATTCAGCCAGTTCTTAAGATCAGGGGAATCATACCGGACTGCAAAGGACAAAGGAGATTTGGATAACTGACCATCCAGAATCCGGACGCTGTTAGGAGGAAAGCTGGCGATCTGACCTTTAACAGCTGAAATATCATTTACTCCGGCTTGGGCATGACCTGCTATAACTGCGTTGATTAAAAGTGGTCCGCCACCTTTGTATGTTTTAAAAGCTAAATCCTTGAAATATTTTTTAGCATCACTTTCACCAGTTGACCCTAAAAGAGCCGCCATTTTGGTTCCAGGTATAACATCTGCCAAAGTTTTGATCGGACTGTCCTGTTTAACAAAAACGACGCTACCGGTATAGATATAGGGATCGGAAAAGGAAATTTTCATAGCCCGTTTTAGGGTTGGTGTCATATCTGCAGCAAGCATGTCTGCTTTTTTGGATAGAAGCGCTGGAATAAGGCCATCCCAGTCATAGTTGAGAAATTTAACTTTAACACCCATCTCTTTGGCTATCATTTCGCACAATTCAACGGAACTGCCTGTTCTTTTTCCGTTCTTATCAATAAAACTGAAAGGGGCGCCCTGGGTTTGACAGGCGATCCTGATCTCTCCTCTTTTTGAAATTTCGTCAAGCGTTCCGGCTGAAGCCATACCAAGCGAACACAAGAAAGCAATCAAAGTCATAAAAATTAAAAGTTTTCCAGATTTCTTCATTCTTCTCTCCTTAGTTAAATTATGATTATACACAAATACACTTTCAGGTATTTAATCCTCTAAAATTGTGATTTCTTCATCAATTTGAATTCCTCTACTTTTCAACTGCTCGAAAAACGGTTCTGCAGGGACATGTTTCAGTGGAGACAACATTCCTTTCTCTTTTATCATTCCTGTTGCCAGCATCCTTGCAACGATTGCCGCTGTGTACCCGACCCCCTTACTCATGGCAGTAATTCCTGTAGTAAGGTCTCTTTCGATAAGCATGGAACTGGTAAACCGAACCTTTTGATTGTCTTTTTTCCCTTCAAATATATTGATCATCGCTGTCAGGTCTTTTTCATCAGATTTGTATTCAAGCTGCGGACCTAAGAATTTATCAAGAAAATCAATGGGTGAAATTTTACTATCCAACCCCTTTACGGGTTCTTCATTTAGAAAGCCCAGTTCTTTTAGTGGTCTCCAAAAAGAACTCCAACCTGGCCACCGCAAGGCATATCGTCCGGTCTCCCTGATGGTTTTGGATAATCCCATCAAATTTGTAAAATAGACAGAATCACCATTGGGAATTGCTTCCAATTCGCCAAGACCAGGAAAAGCAATGGTGTGAACGAAGGATTCGTCATGCTGATCTTTTGCAGGGATATTAATAATTTTATTATTTCTTATAATTCGACCATCTCTTAATGTTGAACCAAGGACTCCCCGCCAAGTCCAGGATATTTTGTAATTCAAAGGGTTGGTACAAGCCCTCTTTTCAGGAAAACCGCCACAATAGGAGTTTAAGACATGCAGCTCATCAAATTTTTTAGCTGCATGACCGTATGTTATTAAATCAATTCCAGGATCTAAACCACATTCCGGCATGATTGCTATGCCCGAAGCCTTTGCTTGACTATCTGTCGTTTCCGGATTGTAATCATAGTTTGTATGAACAACACTGATTTTTGCTTCAATAGCCGCTTTATATGAATATTTAAGGAACTCTTTTGGAAGTAAATCAATAACCACGTCGCACTGTTTGAACAGATTAGTAAGCGTACTCACATCTTTTGCATCGACAGCAATTGTTTGGATTTTTTCCATATTAGTGAAATCAGAAATTTTAGACAATTCATCAAATTGAATATCGGCACAGATAACTTTATCAACATTTTCATCAGATGCTAAATCGTATAATACAGTCCTACCTTGTATTCCACAGCCGCCTAAGACAAGAAATTTCATTTATAATTTATTCCTTTAATTTGTAGTATTCTTTAATGTATACATTATAGGGTATATTTCTCCAATTCCCAAGTTGAAGCATTAAATTATATCCTTATGAACAGCTTCTCAAATGTACTCCGCACATGCTGTTTCATAAGGTTGCCTGCTTTTTCTTCATTCCTGTTTTCAATTGCCTTTGTAATTTCTATATGCTGCATTGGACCCACTTTTTGCTCTCCGGAAGTCAAACCGGTGTAATCGCTGTCAAAAAATAATATATATGAATGAGATCGCCAGAAAATGTGTTTGCAATATTGTTCAAGGTATTTATTTTGACTTATTTTTGCAATTCCCAGATGAAAACTCTCATTAATTTTCAAATATGCCATCTTACCGTCTCTTGTTCTGGGATTTTTTACATCTTTTTCTCTATCAATTATTTCATACAGAGAATCAATGTCATCGTTTATAGCATAACGGGCTGCTGATGCTGCAGTGAGGTATTCTATATTTTCTCTGGCATAAAAAACATGTTTGGCATCCTGAGGAGTAGGTGCAGGTATAAAACATCCTTTCTTTTTCTTTTTATCTAGAAACCCTTCGGCAACTAACTGTCCTAGAGCGTGCCTCACTGGTGTCCTGCTTAGTTCAAGGGTATCTGAAAGCTCTGTTTCTAATAAAAAATCTCCAGGCTTAAAATGATTTTCCAGTATAAGCTTGATTATGGATTCGTACGCAAATTCTTCTAAATTTTGTTTTTTCATAACTATCCAGTTCTATTTAATACATTAATGTATCCATTAGGCAAATAAATATACATTGTCAAGTTATTTCTTAAAGATTCCGTTGCAATTAAATGGATTATATATTTTAAGATCAATACCCCGTAGGCATTACGTGATCTTACCGCTTTAATTTAAGAACTATCAGAGTTACATTAAGAAATTGGGTGAGCTATTTGTCTATCATTGAACAGGTCTAAAATTAATTTTATCCTGACTATCTTTTAAACAATTTCTTAAGCAGACCTTTTCCTGCTTTTTCAGGTTTCGGCAAATTCAGCTGGCTGCATATTTCCTTTTCAATTTCATATTGCGAGACATCCGTTCCTTCCGTTATAATTTCATCGCCGACCATGACCGCAGGTGCTACCGGCAGGTCAAGTTCAAAATATTCGTCGGTCTGGTACTCTGCATTGGGTTTTGAAATTACCTTTATTTCAATATCATATTGTTTGCCCAGCCCGGGCATTATTTTTTTAAAGTGCTTTCAGGGGTTTCCATTTGGTTCATTTAAAAAAAATCGGACCTCAAGCATAATCGTCTCCTTTTTATAGCAGGATTTAATTTAAGCCACCCACCTGCTGTTCATTCACTTTTTCTTGTTCTTGCTCAACCTCAATTTCAGAACGCGGATCAATCTGTGTGGCGATCGGGGAGGTGTGCTTCATAATGATGTAGTCCACCTGTTCTTCCACCGGAACGACCGGTGCCAGTTCCCTGAACCTCAGATAAACGGAGATGGCTGCCGAGGTAAAGCAGACCACACCGCAGTAAACATAATATCCATACGGTCCGTTGATCAGTGCCATGGCAGAGGAAGCCCCCACAGGACCTATAGCTGAACCAATGCCGTAAAACAAAAGCAGGGCAGAACTGACATTGACCACATCTTTGGGTTCAAACAGATCGTAGGCCCGTGCTGTAGAGACGGGGTAAACAGAAAACATGAATCCGCCAAAGAACCCTGTGAAGGCAATCAATGCACCGACCCTGCCATGCCCGTTCAAGATAATAACGGTGCTGATCAGTGCCACCAGTGCCATGATACAGGGGATCACCTTAGACCGGTCAACGCGATCGGACAAAAGCCCTATGGGCCACTGTATCAGAAGGCCGCCCAAAACGGTTACCGTCATAAAAACGGAAATTTGGGACAGGTCCAGTTCAATTGAGTGGCAGAAAACCGGCGCCATGGTATAAAAAGAGCTGGTTAAAAGGCCGGACGTAAAACAGCCCAACATGCCCATGGGTGCTTTTTTAACTATCTTTTTCAGGGACATCGGCTCAAAACAGATGGTCTCAGGATGAATGGATCGTGTCAGGGAAACCGGTAAAATGCACAACACCATTAGAAAACCGACCACAAAAAACAGGGTCTGATCTCCGATATCCCCGATATTGAGGAACTGCTGTCCTATACTGCTGCCAAGATAGGTCACCACCATATAAATGGAAAAAACGCGTCCCCGGGTATTGGACTGAGAGCACTCACTCAGCCAGCTCTCTATCACCATAAAAAGACCAATGGCTGCCACACCTGAAAAAAACCTGAACACAGCCCACGCTGCTGCAGACATAAAACAGCCGTGCAGCATGACCATGGCCGTATATATAGCGGCAAAAACGGCAAAGGACCGGATATGTCCGACAATTTTAATCAGGCGGTTGCTATAGAGGGTGCCAACAATACAGCCCAGAAAATAGGAGGTCAAAATAAGTCCGGTAACCTGGGCAGAATACCCTTCGTGGGTTAACCGCAGGCTTAAAAAGGTGGCCAAAAGCCCGAGACTCATTGCCAGCAGAAGCATGGCCGCATACAATGCCATGAAAGGCCTTAATATAGAGGACATGGCGTGTTCCCCCTTCTTAAAGATCAGATATTAAGTATATTCCGGCAATAATCAACACTCCTGACCAAAGCCTCTTTTTCCGTTTTAAGGGCTGCCTGCATATCATCTATGGGGCAGTCCAGATCCAGTTCAATATTGATGCGGTTCATATCGGGATTCTGGCGGATCAGTTCATACGCCTTTTTCATGTCCAAATCACCCTCTCCCACAGCCGCACCACTGATTTTCAGGCCCCAGGGAGTAATATCGATTTTATTGTCCCTGAAATGGTTGGTAAAGGCCCGGGGGGCCAAGTTTTTAACGGCCTCAATCGGGTTCTCGGTCACGTGGATACCGTTGACCGTGTCAATGCAGGCACCGACCAGCGGGTGATCAATCCGGTCCAGTACCCAGAGGACCTCATCGGAGAATGCGTCTGTGTGGTTTTCAAGGGCCAGCCGTATACCGGTGACTTCAATTTGGGGCATAGCATTGGTAACCCGCTGGATAACATTTTCAAGCTGTGCTTTGACCTTAGGGTGAAATTTGCTGGCAGCCACAGGATGGGGCCGTTTGATGTTCATGCCGACTTTGGCGGTGTCTGCGCCGATGGCGTGGGCAATGGCGATGCCCTCCTCAATTTCAAACTGAACGCCTGCATCGTAATGGCCGCTTTTCAGGGCAAAGTTAAACTCCAGGTACAACCCCATATCCTGTGAGGCCTGTTTCACCTGTCCCAGATAATCGGGATCAAGACTGTCCAGGGCTTTGGCATCCAGGTGAAGACCTTCAAGCCCTAAGCTTTTCACATAGTCCATCATCTCAAAAAAAGAGATCTGCCTCTCCCAGGGCAGCTTAAACCCTGCCCAGTCTTCTGCCACGCCGTGATGATACAGGCTGTAGGTGTGCATTCCCAAGCGCATAGCGTCTCCATTAAAAATGCTTGATATTTCTATATTTTATTTTAATGTATCAGTTTGCTATGACAAAAAATGACATTAATTTCAAGTATTAATTATCGGACATATTTTTTAGCCCCTGAATTTTATGAAATGTTTTTGCTTTAGAAGTCCAGACCGCTTTACCCAGAGCAGCCTGAAACGCAGTAGATGAAGTAAAATCATTTCGCCCGCAAGGGTGACAAACTGTAAAGCCAGAAAGTACCTGTGGAGTAATTATATTCAATTGAAATCATAATTGGTTTGGTGACTATTTGCCAAGATCTCATGAAGTGTCCGGGTTAGCGGTCCTGGCCGCTCCTCTGGAGCAGTTTCTGGATAATTTCCTCAAGAAAAATAAAAAACAGGGTCCTTGATTTTTCGTAGGGTTTTAAGTGAGCCGGCTGTGGTGTGGGGGAGAGCCAGAAAATTTTGTCACATTGGCTGAACAAGGCTTTGTTATATTCCTCGGCAAGAATAACCACCTGGCTGCCCTTTTGCTTCGCTTCTTTATATACCTTTTCAAAAGAGCGGAATCGCCCTGTTTCCGTAATAATCAGCAGAAGTGTTGAATCGTCCACTGTATTTTTTAAAATCACTTCATCAGATACCGCCATGGTAGTTTTGTCCGAGCAATGTCTGAATCGGTATTCAAAGTATTGGGCACAGATAAGTGACGGGCCATATCCGAACAAGACCAGTTTGTCATGGTCTTCAATCAAGCGTAGCAGCTTCTGCAACATGTCCGGATCAAACCTGTCGATGAACGATTTCACCCGGCTTAATTCATTTGAATTATGGGGTAAGCTGATATCTTTTCCATATAGAAAATCAAGATATTGCCGGTAGCTTTTAAAGCCCAGTTTTTTGACAAACTTAGAAATTTTGGATACCGAGCAATTGCAGAAGCTTGCTGCCTGATTGATCCGTATCAAGGGCATGGTTCTGCTGTGTTGGATCATTTTTTCGTGTATCTGTTTTTCTAAGGGATTGAGCCTGTTTAAATCAACGGTAATCATAATGGTTTGCCCCAGGGTTGCATAAATATAATGTTAAATAGTGGAAAATTTTCCATAATGCAAACAGTATTGAAAATAATATGGAAATTTTTCTGTTTTCTTATTGACACCAGTATCTCCTGCCTTTACTATTTTTTATTGATAATAAAATGGATTGGAGCAACCATTTTCCCTCAACTTTAATTAAACTCCGGAGGCCCACATTGGACAAGCAGGAGATCATTGAAAAATTAAGCCGGATATTAACGCCGTCACAGGTAAACACCGACAATGAAGACCTTTACGATGCCTCGGCAGACCGGTACAAAAAGTATGCAAAAGTACGCCGGGCCCTGGATGTCCCCATGCCCGCGGCCATCGTTTACCCCACATCCGCTCAGGAAGTCAGCAAGCTTTTGGCCTTTTGTAATGATTGCGAACTCAATGTCATTCCCCGGGCGGGAAAAACAGCAACAGAAGGCGGGTTGGAAAACTGGAAAGAGAACACCATTGTGATCGATGCCCTTCATCTGGACCGGATTCTGAAGATTGATACCTATAATATGCAGGCGACTGTCCAGGCCGGCGTCCCCTTGCAGAAACTGGAAGATGAATTAAGAAAAAAAGGGTTCACTGCCGGCCACTCTCCCCAGTCCAAACCGGTGGCAAAATTCGGCGGCCTTGTCTCCACCCGGAGCATCGGCCAGTTTTCAACCCTTTACGGGGGGATTGAGGATATGGTTGTCGGTCTGGAATGTGTCTTCCCGGACGGGCACATCTCCAGGATAAAGAATGTAGCCAGAAGATCAGGCGGCCCGGATATCAGGCATATTGCCATTGGAAATGAGGGATCTCTTTGTTACATCACGGAAGTAACGGTTAAGATTTTCAGGTATTATCCTGAAAACAACCGTTTTTTAGGATACCTGATCAATGACATGGAAACGGGAATCAAGGTATTGCGGGAGGTGATGGTCAATGGATTCCGCCCCTCTGTTGCCCGGGCCTACTCTGAAGAGGATGCGGCCCAGCACTTTTACCACTTTCATAAGAGCAGACCGGTTCTTCTGTTCATGGCTGAAGGCCCGGCAGGCATTGTTAAGGCCACCTGCCAGGCCATTGAAGCGGCAGTGGAAAAATTGAAAGCCGGAATTGTGGAGCAGGTGGATTCTCAATTAATTGAGGACTGGTTTAACAACCTGAACTGGTCCCAGAAAGACATTGATGATGAATTCGAAGGGATGAAAAACAGTGATTCCCATGCCGGTTTTACCACCGAGATATCCGCAGACTGGGAAACCATCCCCAAGATTTACAACAATGTCATGCAAAAAATCAGACAGGAGTATCCCCGTGTCCACGATCTAACGCTTTTGGGCGGTCACTCATCCCACAGCTATATTAACGGCACCAATATGTACTTTGTCTATAACTACCACATCCGCTGCGCACCCGAGGATGAATTAAGCGTATATCACCATCCCCTGCAGCGGATTATTGTTGAAGAGACGCTGAAACTTGGCGGTTCCATGTGCCATCACCACGGCATTGGAAAATTTAGAAATGAGTGGACCCAGCAGGAGCATGGGTCTGCCTATTACATGCTTGAAAAACTCAAAGCTGTGTTTGACCCGAAAGGGATCATGAATTTTGGAACCATATTTCCCCAAAAGGAAGGTTTGAAATATCAGAAATAAACATAGATAACAGGCAATCTGAAATGAAACTGATCTGTTTGGTAAAATTTGTGCCTGATCCGGACAGCCCCAATTATGATGCTGACAGCAACCAGGGGGCCTGCGAAAATGCCAGGATGATTCTAAATCCCGATGATGCCTGTGCTCTGTCCTTTGCCCTCAAGATGAAGGCTTGCAATACAGACTACTTCATAGAGGTTGTCAGTTTGGGGTCCTTGTCTGTGCGTCCCCATATGGAAGACCTGATCAGGCTGAACATCAACAGGGGCACCCTGATTGCCGATTCGGTTTTTGACGGCAGTGACAGCTCTGTTACAAGCGAAGTCCTGGCACGATATATCCAGCCCCGCCCCTTTGATTGTCTTTTAACCGGAAGCCTTTCTCTGGACACTGGGGCATCCTGCGCCCCGGTGCAGGTAGCCCAAATACTCGGTTTAAATCAAATGCTGGGTATTACCCAGATAGACGCGGGTCAATTTGACCATACACGGGCTGTTTTTGATGTGGCTGATGATAATACTATTACCACATATGAGATGAAAATGCCCGGCGTGCTGAGCCTGACACGGGAAAGTGGATATACGCTGCCCTATATCAAATTAAAGGACATGCAGCGCGATGTCTCAGATGAGCTGGTCATTATCACCAATGACACCCTTGGCTTTTCAGATGCCGAGATCAGACAGGCCGGATCGCTCACAAAGGTCATGAAGCCGTTCTCAAACAGCCGCGAGAAAAAAGAGCGCGTCATCGTTAAAAACAATGATGAGGGTATTGATCATGTTTTCATGTTTTTAAAAGAGAAAGGCTTTATTTAATATGAAGAAAACATGTATTTTTCAGGACACACAAAAACCGGAGTACACACCGGATCTCCTGGAAGTGGCCGAACGCATGCATGGTAAGGGACAATTTAAATCCCATGCCGTTATTTTAACAGAGACTGTTGACCGCTTTATTGGCATTTTTCACCACATTATCCGGGTTAAAGAGGATATTGTGACCCATTATGATCCCTGCCGGATATGTGATATTCTGGAACAGCTGCATCGTAAAGAAAATTTTGACACCGTCCTGATCCCGGCCACACCCCTTGGAAAGATGATTGCCCCAAGGATGGCAAAAAGGCTTGGAGCAGGTCTGGCAGCCGGTATCACCGGAATAGGAAAGGATGGAGACCAGATTGAAATCATCTGCCCTGCCTGTTCCGGTAAAACCTTTGAGGTCATTCACCCCGATAAAAAGGGTCCCATGGTCATGAGTATAAAACCGAACATGTTTGAATACAGACCCGCCGGCGATCTTAATACCCGGGTATCCGACTATACCCGGCCTGCAACATCCTCCAGCACATTAAAGCGCCTCAAGGTTGAAAAAAACAGTCAATCCTATGATATCCGGGACAGTAAGGTGCTGATATCCGGCGGGCAGGGTGTAAAGAAAAACTTCTCTGAACTTTATTGCCTGGCCGAGGCGTTGAATGGTCGTGTTTCAGCCAGCCGAAAACTGGTTGACCAGGGGATTGCGCCTCGAAGTATACAAGTCGGACAAACCGGGAAAACGGTCTCCCCCAGACTGTATATGGCCTTAGGAATCCATGGCGCCATGCAGCACATCGCAGGACTGCGGCAGATTGAATCGATCATTTCAGTAAACCGGTCAAGGCATTCGCCCATCTGCAGCGTGTCAGATATTGTTGTTCAGGGAGATGCCGGGGAGTTTATAGACAGGCTGATGGAAAAAATCACGAGCTACAGATCCGGGAAAAAAAGGAGTTGATATGGATATTATAGATTTTAATATGGACTTTTTTTCACTGAAAGATAAAAACGCCATTGTCACAGGCGGGAACAGCGGCCTGGGACAGGCTTTTTCCATTGCCCTTGCCAAAGCAGGCGCAAACGTTATGGCTGTCAGTATCGTGAATGATAACGGGCAGACCCGAAAATGGGTTGAAGATTGCGGTGCGGCCTACAAATATCTTCATTGTGACATCACGGCTGAAGGGGAATGCAAACGGGCTGTGGACGCGTGTGTGGCAGCCTGGAAAAGTATAGATATTCTGGTCAACTGTGCCGGTATCTGTATCAACAAAGAGGATGTGACAACATTTACCCGGAAAGAGTGGGATAAAATGGTATCCGTGAACCTGACCGCAGCCTTTGAGATGACCCATGAAGCCTGCAAACATATGATCCAGCAGAAAAGCGGCAAGATCGTGAATATCGCCTCCCTGTTCTCTTTTTTAGGCGGACAGTGGTCTCCGGCCTATGCCGCCACCAAACACGGCATTGTGGGGCTAACAAAGTCCATGTGTGACGAGCTGGCGCAATTCAACATCCAGGTAAACGCCATTGCACCGGGCTATTTTGCCACGGATCTGACTGAACAAACCCGCAGGGACGAGAAACAGAATGCCCGGATTCTCTCCCATATCCCTGCAAACCGCTGGGGATGGGCAGCCGATCTCATGGGGGCCTGCGTATTTCTTGCAAGTAACGCATCCAACTATGTCAACGGCACCGTCTTAACCGTGGATGGCGGATATCTGATGCGGTAATAATTACGTGGCTTTTCATAAGGATAAAGAATGGAAAAATATATTATTGCCATAGACGGCGGGACCCAGAGCACCAAACTTTCGATATTCAATACAACGGGCCGGGAAATCTGTTCTCAGAGTGTTGCGCTTCAGCCGATCCGTTTTTTTGATGACTCCCGGGCGGAGCATCCGGATGATGATCTATGGGAAAGCCTTAAAAGCGCCTGCAATGGCCTGTTTAAAAAATTTACCGGGAATAAAAATAACATCATTGGTGTGGGCCTTGGGTCAATTAGATGCTGCCGGGCGTTGATAAAGGCGGATGGAAATCTTGCTGCACCTATACAGAGCTGGATGGACCTGCGGCTTGATTCACCCTACCAACATGAGGATGATTCGGTTCGTTATGTGACAACCACAACCGGGTACCTGACACATAGACTGACCAGTGAGACAAAGGATACCCGATGCAATTATGTGGGGCCGTGGCCCATCAATCCTGAAACCCTGGAGTGGTATGGGAAGGGCGAACAATTTGATGCTTACACCACCCCCCGGCAGATGCTGTTTGAACTGGTCGATCCTGCATCGGTGCTGGGATATATTACTGAGCAGGCCGCCAAAGCAACCGGGATTCCTGCGGGAACGCCTGTTGTTTCCACGGCAAATGACAAAGCAGTGGAAGGACTGGGCGCAGGGCTCACCAACGATGGGACGGTGCTGGTTTCTCTGGGCACCTATATTACCAGCATGATGGCTGGAACCGCTTTCAAACCCGACACAACGGCGTATTGGAGCAACCCGGGTGCTGTGCCCGGAGAATTCCTCTATGAAAGCTGCGGTATCCGCAGGGGCATGGCCACGGTGACGTGGGTGAAAGAACTTCTGGGCACCGACATCATACAGGCGGCTGACAATCAAAACCTTACTGCTGAAAGCTATCTCAATATCCTGGGCAAAGATATTCCGGCAGGGTGTAACGGGCTTTTCACGGTTCTCAACTGGTTACCCCGGCCGACCCATCCCCATGAACGGGGAATGATGATTGGCTTTAACAGCACCCACAAAGGGCCGCATATGTTTAGATCCGTGCTGGAAGGTATTGCCATGACAATAAAAAACCATGCTCAATCCATGTGTGATGAAATGGGTGTCCCGCTCACAAAAATGGTGGTCAGCGGCGGCGGGTCAAACGGGGATCTGTTCATGCAGATCTTTGCCGATGTCTTTGGTGTGCCGGCCCGTCGAAACATGGTAAACGGTTCTGCAAGCCTGGGGGCAGCCATTTGTGTTGCCTTAGGCTTAGGCGTTTACAAAGACCGCCAGGAAGCGGTTGACCAGATGGTGCACAAAAGGGATACATTTATGCCCATTAAAAAGAACAGAGAACTTTACCGCAAAATTAATACTCAAGTTTATCAGCAGATTGTCCGGGCAACGGATGACCTGCTGATCAAGTCCCATGAAATTTTTAAATTAGCGACTGATCAAGACTGAATCTGACCTGCCCGAACCCCTTTGAGAAATTCCATGCAGAAATCATCATGGCCCAGCAGCATGTCTGCAGTTTTCACCGTGGCCATGATCTTTTTATCCAAAGGATCAATGATGGCCGAATCCATACCCGCCCCCATCATCAGCGTGACAAATGTCCGGTTGATGATTTTACGTTCCGGAAGCCCGTATGAAATATTGGACAGACCGCCGGTGATGTGCACTTGTGGGAACCGGGCTTTAATCTGTTTTACCGCATCCAGCACCATGACACCCTTGGTCACATCCGTACTGATGGGCTGGACAAGCGGATCAATATAAATGGCATCCTGCGGCAGCCCTGCGGATTCAATGGCGCTGATCAGTTCCTGCGCTCTTTTTGTGATATCCCCGGACGATGCCGGCATCCCGGTGTCATCCATACAGAGCGCCACAATTTTACACTCCCTGCCTTTTAAAAAAGGAAGCATCACATCAAAACGCTCTTTTTCAAGGCTGATGGAATTGATCATGGGCGGGTGTTCCACCCTTTCATAGGCTATCTCGAGGATGGCCGGATCAGGGCTGTCCAGACAGAGCGGGACCGTGGAAACAGGCAGGATGGTTTTAAGCAGCCACTCCATATCCTCTTTTTCATGGCCGATCCTGGCACCGGCGTTCACATCGATAAAATGGGCACCGGCTTCCAACTGTTTTGTAACATCCTCTTCAATGTATTGGGCATCCCGGTCAGCCACCGCTGCCATCACTTTTTTGCGGGAGGTGTTGATCCGCTCCCCGATAATTTGAAACATGTCTCTTATCCCGGATTGATCGTTTAAGCCATCAGCGCTTTAGCGCATTTTGCCGCAGAACCGGCATCCGGCGCAAATGCATCCGCACCGATCTCATCGGCAAATGCCTGGTTTACCGGCGCTCCCCCCACCATGATCTTGACCTTATCTCTCACCCCGCTTTCAACCAGGGCGTCAATGGTCTGTTTCATCATCGGCATGGTGGTTGTCAACAGTGCTGAAAGGCAGAGGATGCCTGCGTTTTTCTCTTTGATCTGGCTCACAAAATCTTCAGGGCTGATATCCACCCCCAGGTTGTGGACAGTCAGGCCGGCGCTTTCCATCATCATGGCCACAAGATTTTTCCCGATGTCATGCAGGTCCCCTTTCACGGTTCCAATGATCACACTTCCCCTTGCAGACTGCTCGTCTTCGCCCAGAAGAGGTTTTAAAATCTCAAGGCCTTCACCCATTATCTTGGCCGCCATCAGCACTTCGGGGATAAACATATCGCCTTTCTCCATTTTATCCCCGATGATATCCATGCCTGCGATCAGCCCGTTGTTCAAAATATCCGCAGCCGGGATCTGTTTTTCCAGGGCACCATTCACCAGTTCAACCAGGCGGGCGCCGTTCAAAGTTACCAGAGATTCCTTCATTTCATTAAAATCAGTCATAGATACTGTCCTTAAACTTTAAGTTGAGTAATCGCATATCTTTAAATGATCATATCGGAAGGACAGTCTTAACATCAGGGGGTTTTGCCGGTCCCTAAATGCCATGAACCGGCCTCTTCCTGCATGATCCTTTCCATCATGATATCTTTGCCGCTCTTTAGCTCTTTTTGCAGTGTTTTTTTGGCTCCGGCCGGATCACGGGCCTTGAGCCTGTCAATCAGACGGCCGTGCATTTCTATCATATACTCGCCGGGACGAACGATAATCATGTACCGTCCCAGGCGGTCATGCAGATGGGCGATCTGCTTGGTCAATTCCGCATTTCCGGATGCTTTTGCAACCAGGCAGTGGAAATTTTTATTCTCCTCGGTATACCGGGAATAGGTTTCATTATTGTCATCGGTAAAACCGGCATGAACGCTTTCAAGATCTTTGATCTGTTCATCTGTAATTTTTTCCGCTGCCCTTTCAACGGCTGCCAGCTCCAGGATCTGTCGAAGATCAAGCATATCATTAAGCTCTTTGAGCGAGACCAGTGTAATATAATACCCGGATCTGGGTTTGATGGTCACAAGATCTTCCTGGCTTAGCATCTGCAGGGCATCCCGGACCGGTGTGACGCTGGTGCCGAACTCATCTTTTAACTTATCAATGGACAACCGCTCTCCCGGGGTTTTCTTACCTGTGATAATATCGGTCCTGATTTTTTGATAAATGATATGTTTGGTGGCATCCCCTTTTTTCTTGGGCATTTTTTTCTCCTGTCCTTTCAGAATCTATCTAAATAGATCTAACCATATATAACATATGAATTTAGAATATCAATATTTTAATCAATTAAATTGATATATCAATTGCAATTTATATTGAAATCACAAACTGGATCGCCAGACCGTATCAGCCAGGGTTCGGCCGGGTGGTGCCAATGCCCAGAACCGAACGGCAATAGTGAATGCTTTTTTTAATTGTCTGGATTTCAAGGCGCAGGGCAGTCTCTTTGTCATCCAGACTGAATCCCATTTCCGTTTCAATATTGATCCGGTTGGTCGGCGATATATTTTTAATCACTTCATAGGCCTTTTTCATGTCAATATCGCCGTCCCCCACTGCAGCCCCCCGAACCCTGAAACCATCCCGGCAGAACTCCACGCGATCATCCCTGAAATGGTTGGTAAAGGCCACAGGGGCCAGGTTCTCAATGGCCTTCATGGGGTCTTCAGCCACATGCCAGGCGTTCATGGTATCGATGCAGGCACCGGCATATGGATGGGAAACCTGGTCTAAAACCCAGAGAATCTCTTCGGAAAAACTGTCACAATGATTTTCCAGCGCCAGCCGGATATCATGCTCCTGGGCCATGGGCACGGCTTTTTTAAGACGGTTGGCCGTGTCTGTTAAAAACGGCATCACCTTTTTATGGAAACGGCTGCCTGCCCGTGGCCTGGGGCGCGGGATCTCCATCCCGATTTTCACCACATCCGCCCCGATGGAAGCAGCAGTCTTCAAGCCGTCCTGAATTTCATGCTGAATACCAATGCCGTAACCGCCCAGGTCAAGGGACATATTATACTCAAGATATAATTTGTTCTGCTTTGCCGACGCCCCGACCTCCTTGAGGAATCCCGGATCAAGATTTTCAAGCACACCGTCATCAAGGTGAAAACCGTCCAGCCCCAGTTCAACACCCAGATCGAAAAGTTCAAAGGTACTCAGCTGTCTTTCCCAGGGCAGTTTAAACCCCGCCCATGCCTGTCCGATCCCGTGCAGATAGAGGCTGTAAGTGTGCAGACCCAGCAGCATTTGATCATCTGTATTTTTGGAACTATTCATGATGGCGCCTTATTAAATAAAAAAATTGTGTAATAAGCTTAAACGATGAATTCTTATCCATTATCAACCACTTCGCGCCAGAACAGTACCAGAACGATTCCTTTTTTTTCAAGTACAATTCTCCTGCCGGGCAAATAAACAATATAGCCCCTTAAAAAATCAAAACGAAAAGCACCACGCTCCCGTTAACGAGAAATCAAGGTTCAGCCAAAGCCTCTAACACCGATATTTCACAAATCAATTATATCTCACGGGCTATTTGGAAAAAAAACAGAAGCACCAAAAAAAAATGCATTTTTTCTTCATTTTTATGCAAAATTCAGGGTTTACCCTGATTGAAATCGCCGCTGGAATGTTGTAAAAGTATCAAATCAAAATAACACATTAGGATAGTCGTTAATCCCACATCTATCTGGAATAATTTTGATCAATCAAAATAATAAGAGCCGTAAAACAAACTTGGAGTTATCATGTCACATCGGAAAGCAGCACCGGAGCAAGGTGCTGTAAATAGTATAAAATCATATCACTGGTATCTGGGAGCCCTTCTTTTGTTCGCCCTGTTCATCTGTTTTAAATTTTTCTTTTCGCCCCTTGAACCCGGAACACCTTTTCTTGAAACCCTTATACAGTCCCGGTCCCCATTTATCTTTGTACCGGCATTATTGATCCTGATCCCGGCACCGGCACTGGTTATCCGATTTTTTCAAAATAAAAAACAGCGACAAAATCAAAAACTGATCAAATCAATCAGGGAGCTGGCCTGGCCGGATATTACCCGGCTGATTTCCCGGGCCTATAAAGCCCGGGGATTTCGGGTCATTGAATATGAAACTACCAGCCCGGAAAACCATTTTGATATGATGCTGATGAAAGATTTTGATAAATATTTTGTTTTGTACCGCCACTGGGATTGCGAAAGCCTTGACACAGACCTTGTAAAACAGACGCACAGCACTGTTGATTTCGCGGATGCACACAGGATTATCATCATCACCTCAGGATCGTTCACCAATGAGGCAAAATCCTTTGCGTCCGACAAACCTGTTGATCTCATTGAGCGCCGGGATTTTGTGAAGCTGGTTAAAGTAACATTCCAGAAAGAATAACCTCACCCCAAAAAAAAGGCAGTTGAATGCGGGGGCAATGTATGAGAGATGAAAACAGGCCCCTGCTAAACTCTTTTACGGACTTTTGAAGGCTTGAACATGGACAAGCGGTTCATATCCAGGCTTCCCAGGGTGATCTGAAGCGCTGATTTTTCCTTGTTCACCAATTTGAACCAGTTGAGGAGTTCGGCTTCCAGATTCTCTTCGCCCACGGCCTTTTTCCCGTTTTCTCCGGACAGGTTGTTGTCCATATCCCCTGAATTGATAAAGGTCCACTGGTTATTCATGTAAGAAATAACACCGGTATGGCCCCTGTTTTTCATGGAAAAGGAAAGGATCTGACCCTGCTCAAGCCTTGGTTTCATATCCGCCATGATTTCATCCACTGTACCGGCTGGATCCGTTATCCGGTAATAGGTTTTCTTGAACACATCTTTTCCCGAGGCAGACACCAGGCCCTCACCATTAAGATAGTGATTTCGCGCCAAACCCTGTTGACTGGCCCGGCTTACCAGGTGTTCATAAAGCCCGCCTTTCCCGCCGTATTGAACACCAAGCTCCCGCAGGCCGCCCACGACAAGCTCATAACAATCCATTTGGTCATAGTCACGGCCGATAAAATGCTTGGCTGAATCAGACAGGTCCACGGGCAGTTCAGAATTCGCATGGCCGGCAGGGACCTTTGTCAAATCCTCTCTGGTGGAAGATTGGGAAACTTTGGCTGTCATGACAGACAATTCTTTTCCCCAGACCAGTTCACGGGTGTCCGGATTATAGTGTATCTTTGTACCGGGCCGGATCCGGTGAAACGCCTTATTGCTGTTGATCTTGTCGTGGATGATCTGCCAGCACTTGTTTTTTAAGGGACTTTTATACAGAAGCTGAGAAATCGTAGGGGTTTCCCGGGTGATGGTACCCAGCAATACAGGTTGCGCTCCCTGATTCGAATCGCTCATTTCAGACGCCAGGAGGTTATTAAATGAGCCTGTGGCTTCAGACCGGGACCATACACCTGTACGTGGAAACCCGGAAGCTGAGAAACTGGTATCTAAAATTTTCACACCACACCTCTCTTTTCCAAAGAGTTGGCCTTTTCGGCTGATTTAACATAAGATCTCAACATGTTATCAAAATTAAAAAGCATAATCTGTGCCAGAAAACCCGAGAAACGCTAAGACCCTTTTAAATAAAGGAGTGTCTGATTTTAGTAACTTATGAACAATTAGCGATGGCCATAGTTTCGTCAAAGGATTGACAGTGCTGTTAAAGAATTCACTGATCCTCCCCAGAGATTGTACACCTGAGGTTAAGCCTCTATAATGCAAAATTA
>CAZLTD010000092.1:0-24120 GCA_964562385.1 uncultured Desulfobacula sp. | reverse complement strand
CCCTTTGTTGGTGCTGGTTTTGGAATTTCGTGAACCCACGACTGTCGAACGGGAGGTAAAATATCTTTATCCCGGAAAGTTAAATGGCAGGTGCCTTTCTTATAGACATTGATTTCAAAATAGGTGGATAAAATCTTTTTTGTCTGGCCGCGATCAAACGCACCGTTAATCGCATCGACAATTGACAAATATTCAGATCTGCCGTCAAAATAATTCATCACCTTGTCTATGTCGTTCAGCTCGTCTTTAACCCTGTACCCGAGCCGCCACTTTTCAAAAGTATCATCCCAAAAGGCTTCCTGATAATAAAAAGGAAGGATCACTTTTTTGTTCACATAATAGGCCTGGTTGGTTTTCCAGCCGTCAAAATAGTGCGTGTTTTTGATGTGCAAATCTTCATCCCAAGCATGTTTTTTGGTCATGGTTTCAAAAAGTTCAAGAACGGCAGCGGTCAAGATATCCTCATAGCCATTTATCAGGTTTAATATAAATTGCCGGATATTGGATTCGGTAAAATCCATAAAAGAATTGTCCTGCAACGCTTTTTCAAACTCTTTGCGCTTGCTGACGGTCATCCGGTCTTTGACCTTATCCAGCAGTAAAACCTTATGCCAATAGCTTTTACGAATGCTCACCAGAAATTGATTTAAGGACTTTTTTAGTTTGGTGGTCAAGCCTGACGAATCTGTCATAAGCCGAATACCGTTCGGACCAATGTCTTCAGGATCAGTGATAAGGTGCATGTACCCGCCGATTTTGCGATAATTCTTGTAATAATCAATCAAGGTCTGTGTGCCTATTTCAACTCGCTGATTGTAGTCGGCCACAAGATCACGGATAGAATTTTGTGTTAATTCTTTCGAATCTTCTATCTTTTCCCCTTCGACAGTCTGGACCTGGGAGACACCATCAAACAGATCAGTTTCAACCTGGCGATCAATGTGAATATGGATCAAAGCGATTTCCACACCGGTTTTCCGGTCGGCAGCCGCAAACGCCCCTTTCTTGAATTTGATCGTAGCGTTTAACTGATCAAGTTTGTTGACCAGCATACGCCGGGAATTTGTACACGGGTTCTTGATGGTTTCAGCATTGAGTAAAAAAACAATGTGACCGGAGTACATGATATCAATTGCCTTTAAAAGGTGTTTGTCTCCATCAGAAAATGGCGGGTTTGCAATGATAATATCGTACTTGTCCGCCCCGGTGTAGGTTAAAAAATCATTATCAATGACCGTGATTCCCTTACCCCGGAGCATGGCAATCAGATCCGGGTCTTTTTCAATGGCGTGGCAGGTCCTGCGGTAGTGCTCTTTTCCTATCTGTTCAATCAGAAATCCGGAACCGGCTGAGGGGTCCAGGATATAATCGGTTTTCATCCGGGATTTTTCCGGTATCATATGCCACATTTCAAAAAACAATTCCGGTGTCGTGGTGTAAAAATCTTTATTCTTCGAAAATAAGTTCATTTTTTTCCTCTATGCCCTGGCCGAAAGACCAGGGCGGTATCTATTAATAAATATCTTCTCTGTTGAGTTCCCAAACATTAACCCGGGCCTTGAAGTGAACAGCACCGGAACCACAGGCCCCATTGTGCCCCCAAGTACAAAAAACCTTTATTCTCTGTCCTTTAGGTACATACTTCTCAGGATTCGTTTCTGACAGCCAATATCCCCCGGAGGTGGAAAAATAGGGTGCTGCACCATCTGCAAAAACAAACGGTGTGTAAGGTCTCGTACAAATGCTGCTGTATTCTTCTGAAATATCTCTTTCCAGATGGCCGTTTTCATAACGTATTCGATTGGAACAGCAAATGATGACGTCTCCGGGGACCGGTCTTGTCTTGTCCCGGGAAGAGACAATTAAGTCGTGCATCTCGTTGACAACCTCAATGTCTTTTTCAGTTACACCATAGTATCTGATAAATTGAGCATTTGCAGAATTTGCTTTTAAATCTTTTTTTGTGATCATATCAATGTCTCCAGTTTGAAATTCAGCTATTCAAAGAAAGCCCTCACCGGGAAAACCCGGTAAGGGCAGGGTAGGGGATTACAGGAAAATTACGTCCTGGACGATAATTTCAGTGTTGTAAAATGTCTGACCACCCTTTTCGTATTTACTGGTCTGTAAACGCCCCTCGATAAAAACATGACTTCCTTTTTCAAGGTGCTTCGCAATGTTGACAGCATGATTATTAAAGGCAACGATTCTGTGCCATTCCGGAGCGGCATCCTTGTCAAAATTATTCGCGGTAGCCAGTGAAAACCGGATATATTCTCTGCCGTTTTCTCCCTTAAGTTCCAGGTCGTTCCCGATGTTGCCAATCAGCATCACTTTGTTAAGGCTTCTCATTTTTTTAATTTTCTCTCTTTTGTCATTTGTCCTTCTCCTTTGCTTTGGGTTAATCATCCTGTTTTTCAGGATTTTCAAAATCCTGCCCCCGGAGGGCTTAAGCCCTGGATACAGGGGCGTGTATTATAATTTTGATTAACCCCTGAACCCGAGAAAAGACGCGGTTGAGGACCGAGCGGATGGCAAAGTTAAAAACCCTGATTGTCTGAAGGGCGGGAAATATTTTTCTATCTGTTTTTAGAAAAATATTTTTTTTGACTTTTCAGAAGGGAGACCGCAAATAGCCTGTTGAGGACTTCAGGGGTGACAAGAGAATCAGGCAACAATCAAATGTAAATCCGGGAACCGGATCCACATTTGATTGTTATCCTTTCCTTCCATATCGTGCATTATAAACTCAACTCAAACGTAGCTGCGATATTGTATCACTTTACTTCCGCGTATTTTTTGCATTAAAAATTATTTAATGGGAAATCCAATGGAACGGAAACGTACGCTAAGGAAAAGGGTGTATTGCTTTTTCAGGAAACACAAACCGCACTTCCTGGTAGCTACGCTACTTTTAGTACTGAAATGAAACATGAAAGTTGAAAAGGCTTGAGAATCCAGGTTGAAAATCCACATCGTGGATCCTCGACTTGGTTCGAACCCACTATTTTGCTATCACGTTGCCATAGATGCTGCCCCGGATCTGGGCAGCGCCGGGCAAAGGAGTTAAATTTTTGCTATCATTCGATAAAACAGCTGAAAAGCTGGTTTTCAGTGCATGCCTTACTATTCGGGGTACACGCCACATTCGTGCTAAAATTAACGTTAGCATATTGTACGCATAATTGTATTTGCGGTTAAGTAACCCGAGGTTTCCAATATCCTGGTTTTCGTTTAAAATGCATAAGAGCAACAACTGATATTTTTGTTTCACTATGAAAATACACTATTGCAAAAGGGAACCTGTGCAACAGGAATCGCCTGGTTCCAGACACATAAGGCGGCCAAGTTTCAGGATACCCGGCAATGGCTGCCATACCCAAATCGATTTCGTCCAGGAACCGATCACCTAACCCTCTTGATTGCTCTTCATACCAGTCTTTCGAGGCTTCTATTTCTTTATAAACTTCCGGATGAATTTCAATTGGCAGCAACTTATTCTCCTCTTAGCCGACGGCGAGCATCTGTCCATGGCATAAAAATAACCGATCCTTCCTTTGCTTCTAAAACTCGCTTATTAATTTCTTGCTGCCAGGCTGCTTCAATATCTATGTCGACCTGGGGTTCGAGGCTATCTATTAATTGCCCGGCCAGAAAGGCACGTTCCTGCTGAGACATATTTAAAACCTTTTCTAAGATTCCATTTAACTCTTTTCCCATAAAAATCTCCCTAATCTTATTGAATTACAATTGGTTTTCTTTTTGAAAAATCATAAGTCCCATTAACGAAAATGTGTTTATACATCAACGGCGAGACCCGCGATAGATCGTTATTGTTAATCAGGTGTCCTCTTTCCCGAAGGTTTTTTACAATTCTTGAAATATGTACTGTATTCCAAACCAGCACCGCATTGGACAAAACACTTAAACAAGTTGCCTTATTCATAATTTCATCAAGATCCCCGGTTCTAAACTCTCCACGATTCGCAAAAAATATATGTTTTGCAACACCGTGGCGGTGTTCTCCAATATTTAACTGCTTTTGAACCTGTCGACGAATCTCTTCATCGTGGATGTATTTTAAAATGTAGTTCGTTTTCAATAACCGGCCAAGTTCAGTTAACGCTTTTGACAGTCGATCTGCTGGACTGGAACTGGAAAGTCTTTGAGTAATAACCCGGGCCGGAACAATTTTATTTTTAAGAGAAGCCGCAACACGGATCATTGTATCCCATTGCTCTTTTATTAGCTCAAGGTTTATGGAACCCTTAAATAACGGCTCCAATGGTCCATAGTTACTGTATTTATCAATTTTAAACAATCGCCTTTTGTGAAGATTTTTTAACCGAGGCATATATGAAAACCCCAAAAGAAAACACAAGGCAAAAATATGATCCGTGTATCCGCCTGTATCGGTGTGGTGTTGCTCAATTTCAATATTGAACAGGTTATCCAGAAGACCATCAAGTACATACAGGGCCTCACTATCACCACAGGAAATGATCTGGGTATTAAAAACACTATATTGATCCGATACATGAGTGTAGACATTAACAGCTTTATCATAATATCCAAAGTAGCGAGGATACATTGATGTGATCAAAGATCCCTTAGTTACACTAAATCGTTGGCCATCAGAAGAGGATCGTTTTCCCTGGCCATAGACGCCACTACCCTCAAGATTTTTTTGATAATTTACCAGTATATTGTTTACCGCCTTAAGTGAATCCACCCGTAAACATGATCGTGAGGTGTCTTGAAGTACGTCAATTGAAATTTCGGTTGTACTTTCAGCCATTGCATGGATACCTAAATTAGTGCCATGCGCAACAAGAGCAGCAAGTCGTTCAGATAATTTATTTTGGGGGTTACTAAAGTTTTTTAAGGGTTGAATTTCCCTTGAAAATCCACATAGAGCATCTACTTCCATAAGCAAATGCTCAATTCGAATCTTCGGAAGGTTTGCTTCAATCAATTGCCTTAAGCTTTTAACTTCAGGTGATTCAGGGGCAGCCTCATCTTTCGCAAATTTTACTTTATCATTTTTAATTTTGATAAACCGATTGTCTTTTAGTCCTTTTATCGCTGTATCGGCAGTTTCATCCATATCTTCAGAAAGCTCAGTAACCACCTTATTGCAATCTTTTGGAAAACCTTGTTCCGCATAGATTTTTTCTCGATCATTAAGCCACTGTTTCTCATTATAAACCATATTCCAGAAGGATATATAATGTACACTTTCCGGGATAAAAAGATCTCCGGTCTTTAATGCATCACGGAGGGCAAATCCTAAACTGATCTCCCAGGTCCTTGGATTGATTTCTCCATCTTGATTGGTTAGACTTTTTCTCCATTTCTTAGGAATAAAATCGATACAGGCATTTGTTGGGATTTTTTTTATGGTTCCGGAATGATATTGCCGGGCTATATTAATTGCATCCAAAAGATATTGAGCCCCTTTTTCTGTTTGAAAATCAAGTGTTAGAAACAAGGGGAAATACCGTTTAAAGTTTGGATATTTGCCTTGTAAAATCTCTAATTTGCCACTATTCTCCAAATGCTCGTATTCCTGACAGCAATCAACTGCGCTCATTATCTGCATTTGATTTATTTTTTCATCCATGTCACTGACAGATGCGTTTCTTTCAAAGGACAAATATAATTTTGCAAAGGACTTAAGCGTTTTTACGCTTTTTCTCATTCTTTTTCTTAGCTGCCGATGCTTTGATTCATATACATTTTTAGACTGCCGGTCTATCGTGCTGATGAAACGAATATGCATATGCAAGAGATTGTCCAGCATAGACTGTTTTGTACAAAACAAATAGCAGGCTGATAGAGCATATTTTTTAAATTTACTAAATCTTCGGATTCGAAAGGCATCGTAAGTTTTCACAGCGGATGAAAGCTCTTTTATCAGCTTAGGCGGAACATTTTTAAATTGTTCACTGGTAATGCCAATCAAGTCCAGTTTTTTATACAGCTCAAAGTAGTTAGCAATTTTTTTCGCTTTCGGTTCAGGTGGATACGCACTCAGCTTAAAAAAAGTTGTTTTGTTCCGCTCCTTATCTATATCAAGTAATTTATCAATGGCATCTTTATGTTCATCTGATAAATTCCCCTCTATAGTCGACAAAAGCTTTTCTTCGGCTTTTGAATAAGCCGTGTTGAACTTGCGCTCCATCTGTCCGGATGCAGGCAAGGCAACCTTTTTATTGAATAAAAATTCTTCTGCTTTAATCAGGAGATCATCTGTGAAATAATTTTCGGAGAGAGCAGATATAATCCATTCCTCAAGATCAGCCATTACTGAATCATCGAAATCAATATAACCAAGATAGGCACGAATGTCTTTTCGATACTCACTTGTTGTTGACTCCCGAGAAGATTCAGGCAAATTCATTATGGGTTCAATTTCTAACTGTCTGCTCAAATATCCGATTATCTTTGTTGAAACGGAACTGTAGTCATCCAGGAATCGGCCATATTTACGAAGAACACATATTTGAACCGCATATCTTCTTCGGTTGTCATCCCCGCGACATTTATAAATTTGTGCTTTATCCTCTTGAGATAGCGTCCAGTCGAAAGCCAGTTCTTCATTTGTTGGTTCCTCCGGTAAAATAAATGCCGGCTTTTTAGGCTTGAAATAAATAACGTTTTGAGAAGATTTTTTCTCTTCGGTTTTAGAAGACATTTATTGGACTCCGTTCCAAATCATTGCTCAAGTCTTCCCGGCTTGGGCGAGTGTAAATAGCTACACTTTCTATTGATTCATGCCCCATAAGGCTGGCTAACTCTATAAGTTTGCCTGGATTTGCCTTTAAATAGTTGACGGCGAACGTATGCCGCAATGTATGTGCTGAAACATCGATTCGTTTGATATGTGCTTTTTTTACAATTTGAGAGATAATTGCCTGAAGCGTTCTTACTGAAATGGAGTTGTTTCTTTTACTGTGGAATAGAGAATCCGTAGGTGAAACTGTGCTTTTCATCTGTATGTAGCTGGTCAGTGCTCTTCGTACAGCTGCGTTTAAAGGGATGTCTCTTTGCTTTAGACCTTTCCCTTTACTAATATGCAAGAAACCGGATCGTTGATGAATCGTAACATCAGATACTTTCAAATCTGCAACCTCGCCAATACGTACTCCAGTTTGAAGCAGCAGTTGAATCAATGCATAATTCCTTTTAGCAAGGCCGTGAGTAGACTGCCCTGCAACACGCAGCAATGCATTTACTTCTTTTTTCTTCAAAGATTTGGGTCTGTAGCGGTTGGAGCATTTCATGAAGCGTACTTTCTGAGCCAGGTTAGTTTTAGTTAAACCACGATCATTTGCCCATGAAAAACATTTTTTAACCGCCTGTATACGTCGGTTCACCGTCGCGGCTTTCATTTGTTTGGTGTCTATTAGATAATATCGATAGGCTGCAATATCCGTAGTAGTGAGTTTTGTGATTTCAGGCTCAATTTCGTGGGCCTCCAATAGCCATTGTCGAAAATGCATCAAATCATATGTATATCCTCTTATGGTCAACGAAGATAAATCCTGATTAAGAAGCTTTTGATGGTATTCTCGAATCCAATGATTTTCGGGGATACTGTTAAGCATTTGTATTGTACGCATAATGCCCCTTTGCGTTAAAGTTCTCTTTATTGCGTACAATATACTATAATCGAAATGGTTGCAAGCGTACAATATCAATTGTACGCATAAATTATACGCAATTGAAGAGATTCAGATGTAAATCGGAGAGTCTTAATCCCAAAGGCCGCTGAGCAAATCCTTATTGTACGCAATAACTGATGCTTTAACGACTGAGTATAAACAAATGGTAATTTTGATAAGAACATTATAATACATTGTTAATCAACAAATGAATTATTTAAAAAAATTGCGTACAATACGCTAACGTTAATTTTAGCACGAATGTGGCGTGTACCTCAATTTAGGTTTTAAAAAGATATTCTCTCAAAAACTGATGACCTTTCAGACGGCTTTTAATTCCTAAAGCCGGTTTTGGATGGTCTCGAACTGATCCATATCATCATGATTTTTATTAGTGCAACAGGTTCCCTTTTTCGTGTATTGCTACCACGGATTTTCCAGGTTTTTGAGCCTGAAAGGATCATTTCAAGATAGTATTTTTCAATAATTAATCAATTCATTTTATTTAGCTCCATATTCAAGATTATCTTTTGTTGTGTTCAACGTAACTCATTGAATTTATTCTCGATGCCAAAAATAAATCAAATACATCATTCGGGGGTGAGTTTCTCACTACATTTATGGCATTTTGAGTTGTTAATATGATTAGGGGCGTGGTAACGATTCCTTCCATATTGTGCACTATAGATTAATATCTTTTTGTTATTAATAGGTTATGGTCGATAAAACGAATGTCTTATTCAGTTTTGCCTCAAACTGCAAATTCAATCATATCATAATTGTTTAAATCAATTTCTTGCCGTGCTTTCCACAGATCATAGTTATCTTGCATGAGCAACCAACTTTCAGGTGACCTGCCCAGTACGACAGATAATTTTAATGCCATCGCCGGTGAGACATCGGATTTACCATTTATCAAACGGCTTATCAATCCAGGGCTTACCTGTAATCTCCGAGCCAATTCATTAGATCCGATATTAAAAGGATCTAAATAAACTCTTTTAATAAATGCTCCAGGATGCATGGGATTGTGCTGTTGGATAGTCATTTTAATTTCTCCTAATGATAATCCTCATAATTGACCAAATATGCATGGCCATCTTTAAATTCAAAGACGACCCGCCAATTACCGCTTATATTTACCGCCCATAGTCCGGCACGATCACCCTTAAGCGAGTGTAGCCTCCATCCTGGGATGTCCATATCTTCAATACTTAATGCAGTATGCAAGGCTTGTAATCGTTCCTCTAACCTTGGGGCATGTTGAGGATTTATACCAGCGGTACTTCCAGTGGTGAAAAAACGTTTTAATCCTTTGTGCTTAAAGCTTTTTATCATATAAATTAGGATATCAAACTATTTACTGTTGTGCAACACTAAATTGAACTAATTTCAGGTTTCGATTATGAACATCGGCGGGTTTCATGCTTTTTCAAGTCTTTTTTAGCTGTCATGGCAATGTGAATCCTGAAGCTTGAAAAGTTCGGGGTTGAATTCATTCGGGCTCAGACAGCGAACCGATTCACGCTCGGGCCATACTTTTAAAATGTAGGCAGTAGCGTCTGGGCTATCCTCTGCAAGATCGCCAATAAGGTTGAATACATCGGAAAGGGCCTTCTGGTTGACACTTTTATACCACTGCAATAATTAAAGATACTTCATTTTAATGTTAAATCCATCAGAAATTTGACTGAAAACAACTTACAATAGAAAACTTTGGTGCGAAAATTTATTCTATTGTAAGTTTGTCATGGGAGTTTTCAAAATTCTGTGTCATCGGTTATCAAAACCTATGCATAGCTGATGTTGAGGCCGAACAGAATGTGGCAATGAAAGATTTCTGAACCAAATACTTGCCGGCGTAAAAAATATGCGAAAGTAAAGTGGATAAATATTGCAACTCTGTTTGAGCTGGGTCTTTAAATATTTTACCTGCTGTTATTAATTTGCCATTTTACATTTTAACTTCTTCAGTGCCGCTTCAGCAGCTACAAACTTTTTTTCAACTGCTTTTAGAAGCCGCAAGGCCTGATTGAGGCAGCCATTTTTTGACGCTGACTCAAGTTCAGCCGCTGCCCTTGAAAAATCGACCGCCCCCAGCATGGCACCGTTCGATTTCAATGTATGCGCGGCACGTGTCAGGTTCTTTTGATGATTAGTATCAATTGCCTTCTCAGCCTGGTTTATCAGTTCTCTGCTGTCAGTTGAAAAACATTCGATCATATCCGTTAGCAAATTCTCCCCCTCTTCGCCAAGGCTATCCGCTAACAGACGAATGGCTGAGGTATCAATCACCTCCTCGACACCGCCTTGATCTTTTCCTGCTCCAAACCGCTTTGGGCCGGGTTTGTCCTGTTCAGACACATGACTGCATGAAGCAAGCACATTGCAGAGGCGGTCCATAGGTATGGGCTTGCTGATATAGTGATCCATCCCTGCTGCAAAACAGGCTTCTTGATCTTCCTTCATGGCATTAGCAGTCATGGCCACAATTTGGGGTCGTCGATTTCCCTTTATCTCTTCCCGGATTATTTGAGTTGCTACAAGGCCATCCATTTCAGGCATCTGGATATCCATTAAAACTACATCATAGTTCCGATTCCTTACGGCTTCCACCGCCTCAAGACCGTTACCGGCAATATCCGTCTTGTAACCCAGCCGTTTCAAAAGAGCCAGCGCCAGTTTCTGGTTGATAATATTGTCTTCAACAAGGAGAATCCTCAATGGATTCTTTTTTGCCGTTTCAGGATCAAACCGAAATGAAGATCGCGTATCTGCCAGATTGAACTCATATCCGAGAACATTTAAAAAGCTATTGTACAATTGTGACGGCATTATAGGTTTGGTATGAAAAGCATTAAACAGGTGGACAGATATCGAACTATCCCTGCCGCCGATGGAACTCAAAGCAATTAATGGCAGTTGTTGTTTATTATACTTTTTTCTGATTTCCTCAGCCAGGGCAATGCCGTCCATTCCCGGCATCTGAATATCCAGTACGGCAAAATCAATATCCATTTCCCCGTCCAGCACGGACAAGGCTTCCCTGGCAGAAGCGACCACAAGCGGCGTCATGTTCCAGGCCAGAAGCTGCCGTTCCAAAATAGTTCTGTTTGTGGGGTTGTCATCCACGCAAAGGACTCTTTTTTTCTGAAGCTGGGGCTGGTTTTCGGACAAATATACCGGCATATTTACAGGTGTTTCTTCTCCCAAAAAGGTAAAAGTAAAAGTCGACCCTTTACCGGGTGTGCTGTCCACGGTGATATGACCTTCCATCAGTTCAACAAGCTGTCTACTTATAGCAAGACCCAACCCTGTTCCACCGTATTTGCGTGTAATGGATGCGTCAACCTGGCTGAAAGGTTTGAAAAGACGCTCTCGTCCCTCCCTGTCTATACCGATGCCGGTATCTTTGACAGATACTTCAATAGCTGTTTCCTTCCCTTCTCCTGTCCTGTGTGTCTGCTCTATGGGAGATACCGACACCACGATCTCCCCTTCTTGAGTAAATTTGACCGCATTGGTCAGAAGATTGACGAGCACTTGGCTCACTCTAACGGCATCGCCTTTTACGGCCACAGGGGTACGGGCATCGATCATGGCACACAATTCGACACTTTTTTTATCGGCCTGAACGGAAACAAGGCCTAAAGCAGCATAAACACACTTGCGGATATCAAAAGTGCTGGATTCAAGCTCCAGTCGCCCGGCTTCCATCTTGGAATAGTCCAAAATATCGTTAATGATGCTCAGAAGAGAAGAGCCGCTTTCTTTGATTATTTCTACAAATTCGCGCTGCTCGCCGAACAGTTTAGTATCCAAGAGTAGGTTGGTCATTCCGATAATGGCATTCATGGGGGTTCGAATTTCGTGGCTCATGCTGGCCAGAAAAAGATTTTTTGCCTGTTCGGACGCTTTTGCTCTGGCCACCTCAATCCGATCACTGATGTTGTTCAATGTCTCTATGTTAACCGTCCGACCGTCCGGCAATGCAAGCGGCACAACAACTTTGTTCACCTGTACGGTTTTCCCGTCATGTCGTTTCAGCTCAAACTCCTTTTCCATCCAGCCGCTGCAACCAGCGCAGTCTTTAGTACAGATCAGATCCAGGGGCATTCTACCGATGACATCACTTAGTTCTCTGCCGATCAGCTCTAGCCCCGCCTGGTTGGCATTCAGTATGCACTGGTTTTCCGGATCAACCGCAAACACACCTGTCTGGATATTTTCAAGAATTGCCTCAAGCCATTGCTTTTCTAAAAGAGATGTCTCTTCGGCTGTTTTTCTTTTTTGAATGTCCTGTATTACACCGACTACAGAACGGATCCCGCCGTCATTCTTTCTTGAAACAACCCTGCCTGAAGACTGGACCCACCGCCAGGTCCTGCCGTCGCATCCCACACGGTATTCAAGGTCATACCGTTCTGTTTCTCCTTTTTGTAGAGAACTCAGGTTCTGTTTCACCCGGCTGAGGTCGTCCGGATGGCACAGCCCGTCGTGGCAGTCAGGATCTTCTGGAAATTGTTGCCCGGAAGGGTAGCCCACAAGGCGAGCAAACTGATCATTGACCGTAAGTTTTCCGGGGGACCACTCCCAGGTGCCGATATTGCCGCATTCAATAACCAGTTCCAGACGCTTTTTAACGGCCTTAATTTCATCCTGAGCTTTTTTTATTTCTGTATAATCACTGACAACCTCGATGGCGCCAATCGGCGTTCCTGTCTCATCGTAATATGGAAAAGTGCGGACATACCGCCAGATATCAGCACCGTTTGCATCCTTACCCTTTGAAATAGTTTGATGAGGTTTTTTATTTGCCACAGCTGTGATGACGGGACAGTTCCGGCAGGGGACCTTTCTTCCCTTAAAAAAAGAGTAGCATGGCTGCTCAAACATTTCAGGGGTATCGCCGAACAGATTTTTTGCCGGTTGGTTCGCCCAAAGGGTTTCAAAATCGGAAGAGATAACTAAAATAGTGTCTATTATCCCATCCAAAATCTGGGCAGACAGGCCGGATTCCTGCCTAACCAAGCGACCCGATGCCGTTGAAAGGCTTTCTGCCCTGGCCTCGAGCATACGGAGCCTTTGGGTCTGGTTTTCAACAAAGGTTTCAAGACTTTTCCTCAATTTTTTTTCACACTCAAGTTCTGCTTTCAATGCTTCGACACTTTCCATACACTTTCTCCAATTCATCAGGCCCGTATGCTGCATGCACGACGATATGGTCAGGGCGGAGAAACACACCCGACATCGACCGGCCTTTTTACCCACCAGTCCATTTTGAGGCTGGTCACGAGAAGATCGGTGGCAGCAGACCACGATGCTGCATTCCTTGCTATCATTATTATCCTGCCGGTACGATTGTCACAGAGTTATCTTCCTGTTCCCTATCCTGGATATGCCGCCAGGTTCAACAGCAAGACAATAAGAATCCATGAATTAATAAATAGCAGGATCAAAAAACTGAGTGTATACATCATTTCCTCCTGTGGATGAAATCGGTTGACATGGGTTTCATGCGCTATACTTCAACGTTTTAATTTCCGACAATCATGATCGCAAAAATTATACCTCAGGATTGAGAAGATCTGATACATCTGTATTTATATGTTTTCCTAGAATTTGCTGTGGCTTGGCCAGTGGTCAAAATACATATCACTTTGATAGTCGACACCCCTTTCTATCAAAATGAAAGAGCTATGTCCTAATATCAACCATACCCCTTCGGAAGTGTTTTGCTCCCCCCGGGCGGCACCGAGCCCCGGGGGGGGGCTGTCAACTGGACTATTTCTTTGTTCTAAAGTTTTCAGGCGTTTTTCAAGCGAATTAATCCTCTCCCGGCTGCGCTTCCCCTCTTCTGCTATATGCATAAGTCGCTCATTTGCGATCTCAAAATAGATCTCAAGCTTTTCCAACCGGTGAATCAACGCGTCCTTTTTATTTTTCTTATCCATCCGATCCGTCTATTCAAATTTTCTGATTAACCAGCAGCCCAGCAGCCAAGGCGATTGAAGCGCCCGACCATCCATTTGATAAATTATGTTAGCAAAAAACATACCGGGGTTAATTTTTCCCATAACGCGATTCAGGGCAGAAGCCGCTGAAAATCCTATAGGATTTCTTCACACTGGCCCGGATATTGCCTATACTTTGAGAACAATAAAAAAGCCGGAAAGGAATCAGACAATGACTGAAGAAAATCAAATCCTTCAATTGTGCATGGAAGACTCCCTGGACCACTCAAGCGAGATGGGAGCCGATGAGGCGCCCGGAGATAACGCGTATAAAAGATTCGGAGAAACTCCCCCTGCCACACTGCTATCCCATACGTCCCTGCGGGTGAATGTTGATCTTTTGGACATGCTGATGAATCTTGCCGGTGAACTGGTCTTGAGCCGGAATCAGTTGCTTCAGGGCCTCAATGCCTCCCATGAAAAAACCGTTGAACTGTCTGGCCAGAGGATCGACATGATCACCTCTGAACTTCAGGAGGCGATTATGAGGACCCGAATGCAGCCCATCGGCGGTATATTGAACCGATTCTCCCGCATTGTTAGGGATCTTGGCCTGGAGCTGGAAAAAACCATTGATCTGGCACTGGAGGGAAAGAATGTGGAACTTGACAAAACCATCCTGGAGGGCATTCATGATCCATTGATCCACCTGGTCCGGAACGCTGCGGTTCACGGCATCGAACTCCCTGCTGAACGGGAACGAGCCGGCAAGGACAGCACTGGGAAAATCAGGGTCAGCGCCTTCCACGAGGCCGGCCAGGTCAACCTGGTCATTTCAGATGACGGCCGGGGTCTGAATCCCGTGCAAATCGCGGCTCGTGCTTATAAAAATGGGTTAATTTCAAAACAGCAGACCAAAAAAATGCCGGAAAAGCAGGTTATTAATCTCATCTTCAAGCCGGGGTTTTCAGCAGGTGACACCGGCCAAGGTATGGGGCTGGATGTGGTCACCACCAACATCGAGGGGCTTGGCGGTGTTGTCGAAGTTGAGTCGGTACCGGGACAATGGACCACTTTCAGGATCAAACTGCCGCTGACCCTTGCTATCATCCCTAGTCAAATCGTATCCGTGGGGGATGAACGATACGCGATACCCCAAGTCGGCCTGGATGAACTCCTCAGGATTCCGGCGGCCGATATAAGGCACAGGGTAGAGATGGTCGGGGACGCCCCGGTCTTCCGTCTTCGGGGGAAACTTTTGCCTCTTTTGAACCTGTCCCAGATTCTGGGTATTGAAAAAACCTTTGTCCATCCGGAAGACGGGAAAGAACACGCGGATCGGCGTATGAGCATTGCTGACCGGCGCTGTACCAGACACATTGTTCCGGAAAAAGACCCCGTATCCGATCCGCCCGGCAACAGGCGGGACGTTTTGGACAGGGGAGCCGAAGACAGAAGGTACCATGCTCAAAGCACCCTGATCATTGCGGTCGTTTCCACCGGGACCTTCAAGTACGGACTGGTCGTGGACCGGCTGTTCGATTCTGAGGAAATTGTTGTCAAACCCTTGGGCCGGGACCTTAAAAAGTGCAGGGCCTATGCCGGAGCCACCATTATGGGTGACGGTAAGGTAGCCATGATCCTCGATATTGCCAGCCTTGCCCAGATTGGCGGGCTCCACGATATTGCCCGTGCGAGCCAGGCTTCAGCGGACAGGGTGACAGCCGAAACTGAAGCAGACCGGGAGGCCCTTCTGACGTTCAGAAACGCGGACACCGAATATGCTGCTGTCCCCCTGGTTGCCGTAGCGCGGATTGAACGGTTCCGGACAGCCGACATCGAGCGGATCGGAAGGCAAAAGGTTGTCCAGTACCGGGGCGGAAGCCTGCCGCTTTACGAGCTGTCCCAGGCTGCCGGATTCAGACCGCTTCCCGCAAAGGAACTACAAGAAGTCATTGTCTTTAAAATAAAGAACCGGGAGGTCGGGCTCATGGTCACTCCGCCGGTGGATGCGGTTGAAGTCCCCCTTGAAGTGGACACGGACACCCTGAAACAGCTAGGGGTTACAGGATCGCTCATCATTGACGGCCGTACCACACTCCTGGTGGATATCCATGATATTGTCCGGCACCTGAATCCCGAATGGTTTGGGACAGAAAGTAAAAAAACGGACAGCCGGGAACCGGACCGGGAAAAGACCATCCTCTTGGCAGAGGATTCGGCTTTTTTCAGGCGCCAGGTTGCCGCTTTCATGGAAGAAGACGGCTACAGGGTTCTGACCGCCCCGGACGGATTAGTTGCCTGGGAGCTTCTTAAGGAAAACCGGGACCGGATCGACCTTGTGGTCACAGACATAGACATGCCGGACATGGACGGTTTTGAATTGACCAGGCTGATAAAGAATGACCCACACTATGCCGGCCTTGACGTAATCGCGCTCACCTCACTGGCAAGCGAAGCCCATATCCGAAAGGGGAAAAAGGCCGGGATCGACGCGTATGAAATTAAGCTGGACCGGGAGCGGCTCATGAAACTGCTCCGACGCAGACTGTCCCCCGCGTCCGATGATAACAGACCAGACCGGTAAGGGAAAAATAAAGGAAATTGCCATGCCGAAAACCACAGAAAGAAAAAACGCTGGCCAAATGGAATTTTCCACTTTCCGTGTCGGCAGCGCCCTGTGCGGTATCAACATCCTGGATATACAGGAAATCAACAAACACTTTGAGATCACCCAGGTTCCCCAGACCGCCGATTATATCGAGGGCGTCCTCAATCTCCGGGGACGGATCGTCACCGTCATCGATCTCGGTAAAAAACTGGGGCTTGCCCCTGTGGACAGAACCAGGGACAACCGGAACATCATTGTGGGGCCGGAAAACGAACCCGTTGGCCTTCTGGTCAATACCATTGAAGATGTGATTCGCGCCGGAAAGGACGATATAAAAACGCCCCCCGCCAATATCTGCGGTATACAGGCCGGATATTTTCAGGGAGTTCTAAAGACGAAAACCAATCTGGTGGGCATTCTTGACATCGACAAGATACTTAAAGAATGATCAGAAACCGTCAAGGCCGGCGGAGGCCATGGTTTTTTGAACGATTGCGGACAACCGGTCGATCTTAAATTTCCGGTTTCCCTTCCGAACGGTTTTTCCGGCCGCGCACAGGATCTGGAGCCCGGCCGCATCGCAGCCGGTCACGCCGTCCAGGTCAAGTTCAATCCCGGGGTATGTGTTGAGGGTTTCCAGCAGTTTTTCTTTCAGTTCCGCAACATGGTAGATGGTCAGATCTCCCTCGATAGTTACGGCCATACCCTGCTCGATTTCTTCCAGCTTTACTTTCATATCACCTCCTTTTGCGATGTTTCCGGCGACCGGCCGCCGTTAAAATAATTCAACGTTATCGTCAAATTTGAGATTTTGACCGCCGGTTTTGTTTGGCGCCTCTTTTACCCCTGTATGGCGCAGATGGGTCTGCCTTTCCGTGTCCATGGTATACCGGTCCGACATTCCGGCATCCAATAGGAATCCAGGATCTTTATTGGCCGCCTTTATTTTCCGATAGAGGGTCGCTTCACCTATTTTTAATAATCGTGCAGCATCTTTCCGGTGATTTTTGCTTATTTGAAGTGCATTTTTTATTGCCGCCTTTTCATATGCCGCCAGGGAATCCTCCGAAGGAATTGACTTGGAAATGTTGGGTCCTGAAATTTCCACGGGCAAGTCCGTCAATAATACTTTACCCACTCTGCTCAATGCCATCACTCTACGGATCAGGTTTTCAAGTTCTCTCACGTTTCCCGGCCACGAATATTTCTCCATATAGGCTAAGGCATCAGTGGATACATCTGTCACTGTCGTAAACTCAGTCTTATACATATTGATAAAATATTTTATTAAAGGCAAAATATCACTGGCTCGATCTCTAAGCGGCGGGACGTGTATATTTACGGTCTCAAGTCGATAGTAAAGATCTTCTCTAAACCTGTTTTCCACGATCTCTTGCTTTAAATCCCTGTTTGTGGCCGCGATGATTCTAATGTCAACCTTCCTGGATTTGTTAGATCCCACAGACCGGATCCCTTTTTCTTGGATAACTCGGAGCAATTTTGCTTGAATTCTTAAAGGGAGTTCCCCGATTTCGTCAAAAAAAAGTGTCCCTTTATCTGCTGCTGCAACCAGGCCGTTTGAATTTTGATGTGCACCTGTAAATGCACCTTTCACATGACCGAACAGCTCACTTTCTAACATGCTTTCATTGACAGTAGCGCAGTCTACAACGATAAAACTGCCATCCGATCTTGGACTGTGATGATGCAGCGCCTTGGCAACAAGTTCCTTGCCTGTGCCGGTTTCAGATTGTATTAGAACAGTTACATCAGATTGACTGGTTTTACTGATCATTTCTTTTAACAAAAGCATTTTTGGGGCGTTGCCTATCAGCTTTTCATACTTGAAACGGATCCCCATCTCTTTTTTCAATCGCTGATTCTCTGCTTTCAACTGCCACCGTTCAAAAAGACTGTGCACTTTGGCAACCAAACTCTCTGCCACAAACGGTTTCTCAACAAAATCAGCTGCACCATGCCTGATAGCTTTTACTGCATCTTTAATGCTCCCATGCCCTGTAAGCATAGCAACCATTATAACAGGATATTTTTCATGCATTATTTTCAGCAAAGACAACCCATCCATGTCAGGCATTTTTAAGTCAATTAATGCGGCATTGATTTTCATTTTAGCCATCAAATTAAGGGCTTTTTGAGCTGAACTTGCTGTATGCAAAATATACCCCTCATCTATAAACACCCTTTTTAAAGAGGACAGAATATTTTTTTCATCGTCCACAAAAAGCAGAGAAAATTTATTAGGATCAGGCTTCATCAATTAACCTCTATTCTTCTAATTATACACTTAAAAAAGTTTCCATCACGATCATCAATAAAATCAATATCTGGGTATTTCTCTAACGCACGTAATATACCAGAACCAAATCCTCGATATGGCAAAATTTGATAAGCAAAAGAAGCCAACACTGGATTACGGGTATTTGAATTACCAGCTTTAATATTTTCAACAGTAAGGTTGTTTGGCAGGTGTCCTGGGCTTATGATTTCTACCCTATTAGAAAAAATAAAAACTCGGGTTGGTGCAGAAATAAAATAGTCCCGATGAACAAGAGCATTGGCGATTAACTCCTCCAAAACAATGCGTGGAATCTCAGGTAAGCCTAAACTATTAACCGATTGTTCTCCTTGAACCTTCCTGGTATTTGTCAAAATATAATTGATCGTCTGCTGAAAAATTTCTGACATTTTCCCGGTAATATCTCGGCTATCAATGTAGGTTTCTACTGCTACGCTTTCTCCTGGGAACACTGCAGCTTTTACGATAAATGATGGAAGGCGGTTATAAGGAGATTGAGTAAACAACAATCCACCAGTTATATTCAACTGCTCATCTTTCCCCAGATTAAGATTCGTAATAGTTTGCTCCAGTGGAATGGATTGTTCATCAAGAGATTCACCATACCGTTTATGAAAAAATTCACGAAAATACGGCATGTCGAGATCTGCAATTGTCATTCCATTCGCAGGAACTGTGTCTGCATGCACTATGCTTGAATCCTGGAATAAACGCTGAATCTCCTCGCGTGATGTTGCCTTTCGTTTGTCAGCCCCACTTTTTACCCAAAAAACACCGTTTTTGTCATGATAAGGTTTGTTCTCTCCTTTGGGTATATCAATAATCATAATGCGTTGATCGCCGATCATAACAATTTCAGTTAGAGGATTAACCGCGGGCTTCACATTTTGGCTGGCGGCATTGGATAATAATTGATTAATACGATGGACATCTTCGGTAGTAAGTCCAGAAACTGTGCCATCATCATCAACACCAACAAATATTCTCCCCCCCAGAGTATTACTGAATGCTATTATCTCAAAAGATAGAGCATCAACATTATTGATATCTTTTTTAAACTGATTGCGACTGTCCTCGCCTTGGGAAAGGATCTGCAGTATATCTATGGTTTCCATATCTGATAAATCTCCTTACGGCGATTAAAAGCTTCTTGACCACCTTCCATAATATCTACGATTGTTTTCTGTGTCTTCTGATTATCCACACTTCCACTACGGACGGTAACTCTATTGTCTGTGAATGAACAAGCGTGAACTTGTTCTGCATCCCCTAATACCGGAATATTTGGGTTATGGGTTGCAAAAATAAATTGGACATCCGATTTCATTGTGCGGATAAGCTTAATAACGTCCTCATATATGGTCTGGTTATCAAGATCATCTTCTGGCTGGTCAATGATGATAACATCATTCTCTTGTTGGCTGAGAACAAAAAGAATCAATGCGGAAGCACGTTGACCTAAAGAATGGTGTTGTAAAGCCTTGTCTCTATACATAATAGTAAACTTATTAGGCGTCTGATAAGTTAGTATTGTTTTTAGATTTTTAATGAATAAGTCGGTCAGAATCTGAGGATTACTCCCAAACAACCTTTTGGCATTTGAAAAATCTCTATAGATTGCAGCAAAGTCAGTATACTCATCAACAATTCCCCTATAAGTTGTTTCCCTGATACCGCTACCCTTGAATACATCCTTCATAAAAGCAAGAAAGGATCGTTTGTCTTCTTTGTATTCTGATTTAATTGAAATAGAGGAGCTACCCGAACCAACCTTGTCAAGCTCATCTTTAATTAGATTGAACTCCCGGAGCGACAGTTCATTCAATTTCTGCAATTCTACATGGAGCGTATTTTGTAGTTGCTTTTTCTGATCCCCTTGTTTCTCGAATGTCGCAATCAGTTGGCTGGCCATTTCAAGTTTCTTTTTCAGGTTGAAAAATTCTTCAGAACTTATATTTTGAGTGCCGCTGCTTTTAAGCTCTTCACCCAGCTTACGCTCGATTTCGGCAAATTTTTCAACCATGCCTTTCCGGATGGCGATCAACGCTTTCATGCAACCTGAGAGCCCTTGCTTTGAATTGTCTTGATTGCTAAGCCAAAATTTTATCTGATCGACTAAAGCAATATAGATGTCATAATGAGTATAAAATTGACTAAATAAATCCGAATTATGCTTTGACTGATAGCCTTTAAAATTCCGAATATCATCTTCGTGTTGTGCAAGGAGGCTTTCCAAGTCTGAAACAAATCCTTCAGTTATTTGAATACCCTTTTTCATAAATCTGACATCTTTATCAAAATCCAAACGTTTCTGTAGTTTTTCCTCCACCCCGTGTTCAGCATAAAACTTCAATCGGTGCTCGGTGTCCTGCTTAACTTTTTTTTGCTCGATAATCTGATCCTGAACATTAGAGACTTTTGCAAGTAGATTAACAGCTTCAACTATCCTTTGTTTCTGTTGAGTGATATTCCGCCTCACTTCATCCAGTTTTGAACCAATCAGCTTGTCAACCAAATCTTTCTCAAACCCTTCTCCTGTACTAGAAAGATCTTTTTGACCAAAATAAATTGGTTTTTGTATTACTGTTTCACGAATGGAAACACCTGGCTGTAAAGTTCCATTAATTAATACTTCTGAGTACGGTTCTTTCCATACCCGACGAATGGTGTACTCCTGTCCATATCGATCAATAGCATCAACTTCTACTTTGCCACCGCTTCCCATGGTAAAGCCAACTAGATCCTGTTTGTATTTTTGGTCCCCGGCCTTTTCTCCAAATGGAATATCCAAAGCATACCGAAGCACTTCAAGAATGGACGATTTTCCGCTTCCACGAATACCAATCAAACTATTAAGTTCAGACGAAAAATGGAGTCTCTGATTTGTCAGTGTCCCACCGGTGAAGTGAATAGCTTGGATGTGAGAGTGTGTATACTTTCGTGGTATCGAGGCTATACGATTTTCTTTATCCATTAACGCATACTTCAAAGCATCGAAAGAAAAAGCACCTAATTTTATGTAACACTTTTTACCTTTACCAATATCTCCAACGGATTTACAATCGGAGCCTTCGACTTCAGCAGGATACCATTTGTCAAGCCAGCTCTTAATTTTTACTCGACAAACTCTATCAGGGACATCATGTGTTCTTACTTTTTGGAACCCTAATGTTCGTCTTTTAAATATTTCATCCTTTCCTAATTCCTGTAAACGACCGCCATCTAATTCATTCCAAAGCCCACTATTTTGTTCGACATGAGCAAAAACGATAAAAAAATCTTTATGATATCCTTCAAGTTTCTTCAGGGTTGTAATCAAATCCAAAGAGCAACGACCATTTTCTTGTTCATACTGATCAGGAATTTTACCTTCAAAGGCTACATTTAAAAACTGATTGATGAAATCCTGACCATTTTCAAACCAAGCCTCACTAAAAACAACGAGAGTATGAATACCATTTGCTCCATCATTCACAGAGATCTCAACACCAGGCAGAAGATATATATCCTCTTTACGGGCTTTTTTTCGTAAAGCTTTGAACTCGTTGCCGTCAAATTTGTTATGGTTAGTTATGATACCGAGCTGGATGCCCTCTGTTTTAAGTCTTGATATATAATCAGACACAAAGCTATTATCCGCTCCTTTATATGCAAACTCCTTATCCGCCTTGGTATGCAAATGAAAATCAGCTCGAAGAAAGGTAGACCCATATTTAAAAATTTCAGGAGTTTTGATTCCTCCGTTCATAGCCAGCCTCCAACAAATAATTCCAGTTTATTTGTATTCAATCGCAATTCTTTTCCTCATATACCAGTTCTTTGATTGTGATTCGACTTCTTTCCATCCGGTCGACTTGCTTTTTCTCGATCTTTCAAACTGGCTGTTATTCCTACAGCAATTACTACAACAAAACCTCAAAATCCAAGTATCTGTTCTGAGCCGCAAAAAACAGAATATATTATAGCAACAGCAACTGCTGCTTCGATCATTAACAAAATATTTTCTGATCGTTATAAAGCAGGTCCTGAAGATCGGCTTTATATGTGCCACCATCCCACAACGATAAAAGAAACATACCGCATCTGGAAGAACCGCCATGATCGCCGTTCGCCTGATCGATCAATATAGTAAGTGCGTCTTCGATTTCCATTCTATTTTGTCCCACCTGAAATCTGTTTTAATTTTGCAACTTCCACAAGGGTTTCTAAACGAACGACACGCTTATCAATGTCGTTTGTTTGTGTTGTTAATTTTTCTACTCTGTTATCAAGCGTTTTTACGGTATCAGTCAGCTTGGCTCATTTATCATTCCCATTGAAAGGTGTCATAGTAAAGCCCATTATTTCGTCCAGTTTTCAATAATCAAACCGGGAACTCTGTTGAAATGCTTTTCATTGTTTGTAACCAGTATCAAACCCTGGCTCCTGGCATGGGCGGCTATCATCATATCCATGTTGCCGATGGTTATTCCCTGCGCTTCCAGTTCGGCCCGGATCAGACCGTAATGCTCGGCAGCGGGCCGGTCCCACGAAAGAATATCGACATGCAAGATAAATTGATCAACAATGACCTTGTGTTTTGATGAATTAGCCGACCTTTGGACTCCATAAAGGAATTCGGCATAACTGATAATTGAAAGGCAAAATTGATTCATTTCAAGGGTGTTAAACCGTTCTAATACCTGTAGAGGCTTTTCCCGCATAATATAGCTGCAAATATCCGTATCAAGCATGTATTTAGTCATTAAATATATGCCTTTCCTGAGGTGGTGCATCCTGTCGGTCCATCATAAAATCCGGGTCAGCTTTTTCGCCAGACAAGAAAAAATCATTCCATGAATCCGGCTTAGGTGACAAAATCACCTTGTCACCTTCTTTTTTTATAAAGACCTCCTTGCCTTCAAATCGGAAATCTTTAGGCAATCTTACCGCCTGGCTTCTTCCGTTTAAAAAAATCTTTGCTGTTTCCATAACCCCTCACATGGTATATATTGTTTTATATACCATAATTTAGTCTGTTTTTTGGTATATATCAAGGTATATCTTATAAAAACTACCGCCAGGCGTTTAAAACCATCTTTCTTTTTTCAGCCCCTACCGCCTTCATGTATATTTCCGTAGTCTTAGTGGTCGAGTGACCCATAAGGCCAGCCAAGATATTAAGCGGCACCGGGGGATCTGCTTCTATCATCGCAATGGCTAACCCATGCCCATGACGCAGCCCCTTTCCATTCTATTTTGTCCCACCTGAAATCTGTTTTAATTTTGCAACTTCCACAAGGGTTTCTAAACGAACGACACGCTTATCAATGTCGTTTGTTTGTATTGTTAATTTTTCTACTCTGTTATCAAGCGTTTTTACGGTATCAGTCAGTTTTATTATATCCAACACTAAATCTTTCCACCCAGGCATTTATTCGTTCCTCCTTGTCGAAAGATTTTCCAGACAATGATCAACTGTTTTTATTGTTTTTTCCGTTTTCGAAATGGCTTCTTTTACTTTTGCATGGGCAATGGCAATCAATTCATCTTTTTCAATATCTTCTAAGTTGCCATTTGGATCATAAGCGT
>CAZLTD010000091.1:0-24154 GCA_964562385.1 uncultured Desulfobacula sp. | reverse complement strand
AAAAATCGAGGGGTTTAAGAATATGGGCATCAATACTCATAACGGGCTCCTTATACTTGCTGTAAGCCTGGGTTTTAACTAAATAATTTTCAGATGTCAAGTTGAACCTAAGCTGGATCCAGGGTAACCGCATGTAGATTTCCAGGCTTTATTATTTCAACTGCCTAGCTTGTCTTGACAAACGCAGACAAACCCTTGCCAATGGCATAAACGTCCAATAATTATGATAAATCAAAAACTGTTTATTCAAACATATTTCAGTCTTCCTGTCGATAAAAAAATGCTACTATACATCGATACAATATGAATTTTTAACAAAATGACGTTAATTTTAACGATCATTATTGTTGACTGTAAACACCTAAATATCGTATTATCCTCCAAATTATTTCAAACTTGAAAAAGGAGCATATGATGATGAAGCGCTTGATGGTTATCCCCTTGTTTTTACTGGTTTTATTTAGTTTTATGTTTGTTTCCTGCGGGCAGCAGGGTCAACAGCAGGCAGACACCTCTAAACTGGAACAGCAGATTGCCGATTTAACCAAACGTGTTGAAGATCTGGCCAAGAGAGTGGACGCCCTTTCAAAAGACAAAGTGGCTGTAAAAGAAGTAAAACCGGTTGAAAAGCTTAAAGCCGGATTTGTCTATGTCGGACCCGTTGGTGACTATGGCTGGTCCCACGCCCATGACCTGGGCAGAAAATTTGCCGAAAAAAAATTCCCCTGGCTTGACACTGTCATTGTAGAGTCTGTTGCAGAATCAGACAGTGCCAGGATTATCGACCGACTGGTCCAGAAACAGAACTGTGACGTTGTTTTCACCACCAGCTTCGGCTACATGGAAGACACCCTTGCTGCCGGCACACGGTATCCGGACAAACTGTTCATGCACTGTTCAGGCTTCAAACGTTCCGACAATGTGGGTACCTACTTTGGTGATCTTTACCAGATGTACTACTTAAACGGTATCATGGCCGGCGCCCTGACCAAGAGCGACAAAATCGGTTATGTGGCGGCTTTCCCAATCCCGGAACTGGTTCGCCATATTGACGCCTTTGCCTTGGGAATCAAGGTTTCCAATCCCAAAGCCAAACTGTCCGTCAAATGGATCTATGCCTGGTACGGACCGGACAAGGCCAAAGAAGCAGCTGAAGCATTGATCGCTGAAGGCTGCGACGCCCTGGCATTTACCGAAGACACCCCTGCGGTGATTGAAGTGGGCCAGAGTCACACTGAAAAAGGCAAACAGATTTATACATTCAGCCACTATTCTGCTATGCAGGAATACGGTGTTGATTCTGTGGTATCCGGCCAGTACATGGACTGGGGCGGAATGTATGCCCAGATTCTTGAGGACATCCACAATAAGACCTGGACCAACGAAGATGTCTGGTGGCTGGCAAAAGAGAAAGCTGCCATTCTCGGCGGAAACGACAAGGAAATCATTAATCCCAAATTCGTTCCCGCATTAAAAGAAGCCATGGTCGATTCTAAAGAGTTCGGGAGCATTTCAGCCTATGACCTGATCGTCAAACGGTATGCCCAGATGCAGCAGGGCGTTGATGTATTTGACCCGTTCACAGGCCCCATCAGCGACAACGAGGGGAACCTGAAGATCAAAGACGGGGAACGCGCTTCCAAACAGGATCTGCTTGGTATTATGTATTATGTGGACAATGTTGAAGGGTCCATACCCAAATAACCAAACCCTATGCGTGCCAAAAGGCCGGGAAACATTCCCGGCCTTTTTTTTAACTGCCACGGGCCGCTTTGACAATAAAAAAAAGATCCGGGCACAACCCCAATGTAAGTCTTAAGTTTTTAGAAGCTTGGGTCTTTGATGTAAAACCATATGACAAAAAAAATACATCGCCTTGAAATGAAGGATATCTCCAAATCTTTTCAGGGCATTTTCGCCAACAAAGACATTAATCTCCATATAAAATCCGGAGAAATCTTAGGCCTTTTAGGCGAGAACGGCGCCGGCAAGACCACGTTGATGAATATCCTTTATGGACTGTACCAGCCGGACCAGGGCAGCATCAATATCAATGACGAGCCCATTCGGATCAACAACCCGGTGGAATCCATCAATCACGGTATCGGCATGGTGCACCAGCACTTTATGCTGGTCCAGAACCATTCGGTGATTGAAAACATTGCCCTGGGATACAAAGACACCCCTTTTTTTTTCCCAAAAATTAAAATCCGCAACAGAATAGAAGAATTTTCAAAAAAATTCGACTTTCAAATTGATCCGGATAAAAAAGTCTGGCAATTATCCGCCGGAGAACAGCAGCGGGTGGAAATCATCAAAGCGCTTTTAAATGGCGCGGACCTGCTGATACTGGATGAACCCACCTCTGTTCTGACCCCCCAGGAGATAGAAGAATTGATCGCTATTCTACGGGAAATGAAAGCCGAGGGGCATATGATTATCTTTATCTCTCACAAATTAGATGAGATCATGGATATCTGTGACCGGGTGGTTGTGCTGCAAAAGGGCCAGATCGTCGGGGGGGCAGATACCAAGGATACTGACAAAAAATCACTTGCCCGCATGATGGTGGGCAGGGATGTCGTTTTCAACATCAACAAGGAGGTACTTAAAAAAGGCCGGCAGGTCTTAAGTGTAGACCGCCTCAACGTTGTCGGTGACAAGGGTCTTTTAGCCGTCAAAGACATCTCCTTTGATCTGTTTAAAAACGAAATTTTCGGTATTGCCGGGGTGTCGGGCAACGGACAGCGGGAGCTTGCCGAGGCCATCACAGGGATCAGGCCCGTTTTTTCGGGCAAAGTGACAATCAACGGCAAAAATATTACCAACAAATCCCCACGGCATATTTATGACCACGGTGTCTCCCATGTGCCTGAAGAGAGAATCCGATTCGGTATCGCGCCGGGACTGTTCCTGTATGACAATGCCATTTTAAAGCAGCACCATCTGAAAAAATTTTCAAAACGCTATTTTTTAAAATACAGCCAGGTGAAGGACCACGCCAAAACCATTGTGAACGATTTTAAAGTGTCCACCCACTCCATTGACAACCAGATCAGAAATCTTTCCGGCGGAAACATTCAAAAACTGATACTCGGGCGTGAAATCAGCGAACAACCCAAACTTCTGGTGGCTTCGCACCCGACTTACGGCCTGGATGTCGGTGCCACCGAATTTTTGCGCAAACACCTTTTAGAACTCCGCAAACAGGGAAGCACTGTCCTTTTGTTTTCTGAGGACCTGGAAGAGATCTTTGAACTGTGTGACCGTGTTGCCGTAATATTTGACGGACAGTTTATGGGTATTCTTGATTCGGATGACGAACGGCTCAATGACATCGGCCTGATGATGGCCGGATCAAAACAAATCTGATCCTTTAGAAAGAAAACAATGATAAAAATTAAAACAACCGACAGATACAATATTACAGCACTTCGATCCTTTATGACCAATATACTGTCCCTTGCGGCAGGACTTGTTGTCATCAGCATCATATTTTTAATTGTCGGTGTTAATCCCATCTATGCCATAACAGAGATTTTTTCAGGCTCATTCGGTTCCTTTTACGGTTTCAAGGAAACCATTACAAAAGCCATTCCGCTGATCCTTATCGGTGCCGGCCTTACCCTTGCCTTCAGGGCAAAATTCTGGAATATCGGCGCGGAAGGCCAGCTTCTCATGGGGGCGATATTTGCCACCTGGACCGGTTTGACCTTTGGCGAAGGACTGCCCTCCTATATTATTGTTCCCATGATGTTCTTTGCCGGGTTTATCGGCGGGGGGCTGTGGGGAATTATACCGGCCATATTAAAAATCAAATATTCCATCAATGAGGTTATTTCCACATTGATGCTCAATTATATCTGTGCTGAAATTTTGACCATGCTCATTGTGGGCCCCTGGAAAGGAAAGAGCCGTTTCGGATTTCCCGGGACGGACAATCTGCCGGAGTCTGCCATACTCGGTTTGCTCCCCGGATCCAGAATCCACTATGCTACCCTGATTCTGGCCATTGTCTGCGCCATTGTTCTGTGCGTGGTCATCTATAAGACCCGGTTCGGGTACGAGGCCCGGGTTGTGGGTGAAAATCCGGATGCCGGCAAATATGCCGGGATTAATTTTTTAAAGACCACCCTTATTCTTATGGCCATCAGCGGCGGGCTGGCAGGACTTGCCGGGGTTGGAGAAGTCGCAGGGATCCATAAGTATTTAGGATACCCCGCATCCGTATCATCCGGGTATGGGTTCACCGCCATCATTGTGGCCTGGCTTGCCAAGCTCAACCCGCTCTATGCCATTGTGTCGGGTATCTTTTTTGCCGGCATTCTCGTAGGAGGAGATGCGATTCAGATATCGCTCGGTCTGCCGGCGGCCACCGTTGAAATCGTTAACGGTACGCTGCTGGTTTTTCTAATCATGGGTGACTATTTTTTAAAACACAAAGTAAGGTTTCAATTTTCAGATAAATTAAGGATGCCGTAAATGGAAGAAATTATAATTTCAACACTTGCCCGGGCAATGGTCGCCGGCACCCCGCTGCTTTTAGCCACCACCGGAGAAGTCATCTGTGAACGCTCCGGAATTCTGAATCTAGGCGTTGAAGGGGTCATGGCCATTGGCGCGGTCACGGCCTTTATCGTGACCATGACCACGGGACAGCCCTGGCTGGGAGTCCTGGTTGCCATCGGTGCCGGTATGGCCATCTCTGTTATTCACGCATTTGCCTCGGTTACCCTGCAGGCCAACCAGGTGGTATCGGGCCTTGCCCTTACCATGCTGGGCTTAGGGCTTTCCGGAATGCTTGGAAAACCTTATGTGGGCAAACCATTGACAATTAAGATGGAAGACTGGGTCATCCCATATCTGTCAGATATCCCCTATCTGGGAAAAATATTTTTCTCACAGAGTCCTTTTTTTTATTTGGCCATTATTCTTGCCATTGGCGCCTGGTTTCTTCTTGAACGGACCCGGCTGGGCATCCAGATCCGCTCCACAGGAGAGAATCCCAGAGCCACGGAAACCCAGGGCGTCAATGTATACAAACTGCGGTATATGAGTGTCCTTATCGGCGGCGGTTTTTCAGCACTGGCCGGTGCCCACCTGTCCATTTCCTACTCCAAATCATGGATCGAGGGTATGACCGCCGGAAGAGGCTGGATCGCTATTGCCCTGACCATTTTCGCTTTGTGGAATCCCGGTCGGGCCATCTGGGCGGCTTTTCTATTCGGCGGTATTTTTGTGGTGCAGTACCTGCTCCAGCCTCTGGGCATATCCCCCAATTTTTTATCCATGCTGCCCTACATCTCCACACTGTTTATCCTGCTGCTGATCAGCTTTATGGATGCAAAAAAATTAAATGCACCGGCCATGCTCGGGGAACCGTATAAGCGCGGCGAAAGATAAACCCGGGGACGATGATAACAAATTCTTTGACTTTTGCTATTGTTTTATGAATAATCACAGGATATCCATCCACTCAACAGATCAGGAGACAATATGTCAGAAATCATCATCTCCATTGATGAGATATCAAAAATTTTTCTGAAAAATGCCCAGAAAACGCTTGCGACACTCACACGGCAGGAAATCACCTTTTCCAGAACCATACAAAAAACGCCCAAGGTGTCCATGAAACCGGATTTAACCAGTTTTGTTCAGTTCAACGGCGATTACAACGGTCTTGTGGTGATCAACTTCAGTGCTGATGCTGCCCTGGAAATATATAACTCCTATATGAAAGCCATGGGCATGCCCAAAGAGGAACTGGTATCCACCATATCTTCACCTGAAGTCACCGATACGATCGGGGAAATCACCAACCAGATGATGGGACAGCTGACCAAAGAGATTGAGGAAGCATATCAGCTGAATGCTGATTTCGGTCAACCCAAAGCCCTTACCCTGAACAGCTCCATCACCCTTGTCATTGATTCGGATTACGGTGAAAACCGGCGTTTATCATTTAAAATCGGCAATTATACTTTCCGGATCGAAATTGCCATGGAACATACGGAATTCATCATAACTTAATGCGATTTTCAACAGCTTTCAAACGATTTGTCATTCTCTGCATCAGCGTTTTTATAACGCACATGTCACTGTCCCAAACATGTTTTGCCATTTCCATCCCTGAAGAACAAAAGCTTGGCAGGGAATTTATGGCAATGGTCCATAACCAGAATATGCTTTTGAAGGATCCCATTGTTAACCATTTTATCAACCAGATCGGGAAGCACCTTTTAACCCATGTTCCGCCACAGCCGTTCAAATTTTCATTCTATGCCGTGGACGAAGATGTTTTCAACGCCTTTGCAGCGCCAGGCGCCAACATATTCCTGTATCGTGGCCTGATCACATCTCTTGACTCTGCCGATGAGGTGGCCGGCATTCTCGGCCATGAGATCGCCCATTCAATCAGCCGTCATGTTTCTGAATCCATCGACCGCTCTAAATATATCAGCATCGGCAGCATGGCCGGCATTATTGCCGGTGCACTTATCGGCGGCAAAACCGATGCCAGTGCAGGACAAACCATCATGACCGGTTCACTGGCCCTGGGGTACACTTCCATGCTTGCCTTTACCAGGGAAAATGAAACAGAAGCCGATGAAAAAGGTATTATGTTTTTAAAACAGTCGTGCTTTGAGCCGGAGGGTCTCCTGTCGGGTTTAATGAAAATCAGGGACTCTGATTACAGAGGTGCGGAGGGGATTCCCGATTATGTAAAAACACATCCGGGAACCACTACCAGAATTGCCCATGCAGAGACTATTCTTTTGGGGTATCAACCGCCGAGCGTCAGACCTGACTGCCCGACAAATTTTGATTTTGATATGGTTAAATACCGGCTTATAGGCCAGTATTCCGATGTTGAAAAAGCTTTTACCGATCTAACCAATATGCTGCTCAAATCAGATAAAAATGCGGCACTTCATTATGGCATGGGACTGGTTTATGCCAGGAAACAAAGACTTACCGAAGCGATCCATCATTTTAAAAAAGCACTTTCCATCCGGATGTTTGATCCGCTTATCCTGCTCGAACTTGGCAGGGTTTACCTTTTAAGCGGTGATCCTGAAAAGGCACTGAATGTGCTTACGGGTATGGAAACAGAAGCTGTGATTGGTCTTACAGCAAAATTTCATCAGGCCAACGCCAATCTGGAACTTGCCTTACATGACAAAGCAGAACAAGGTTACCGGACAATTATCCGCAAGGCGCCCAAATCCTTTCCAAAAGCCTACTTCAACCTGGCAAAAATCAAATCAACGACCGGAGAAAAAGGTCTTTCCCATTACTATTTAGGAATCCATTACTCTTTGATCGGAAATCATAAAAATGCCACCTTGCATCTGAACAAAGCTGTGGAAACACTCAAGGACCCGGACAAATTAAAGGATGCAGAAAATCGCCTGGGAAAAATCAAAAAAAGAAAAAAATAAACTTCCTTCATTTTGTGAATCCATATAAGTCTTTAAAATCAATTAAATAATTTGCAATCAAATTTCTTTTTTGCTAAATTAATTTTACTAGGCTGATGCATTGCTATTGACTTTTTCTGTGCCCGGCTGACTTCTGTTCATATATTTTTTAGCAACACTGTAAGCATTTAATTTTGTTCACCATTTATCCTTCATTAAAAAGGAGAGCATATGATTAAACTTACCATCGGCAAAAAATTGACCCTCAGTTTTCTGACACTTGCACTTCTGGTTTTAGTGTCCGGCGGTATCGGAATCATTATTTTAAACAAGGTCTCAAAGTCTGCGGATACGGTGGTCAAAGAAAAAGTACCTGCCCAGTATTCCGTCATGAAAGCCAACCTGGCTGTGGAAGGCATTCAAAAGGCAATCGCCGATTATACCCTTTCATCTTCCGGCCTGGATGAAAAACAAAAAGCGCTTGTTTTAAAGTTGGATGAACTGGATATGTGGATCGCCATGCTTGAGTTTGGGACATCTTCCGAAAAATTCAAGAAAAGCCCTTCCTATAAAGTTTACAAGGATCTTAAATTATCCATTGCGGTGCCGCAAAGTTCCAAAGAGCTGTTAAAGATAGTAAGCGGGGTCAAAAAAGAAAATCAGGTTTTCCGAGCAAGCGCCCTGGAACTTATAAAGGCGCATAATGATTATCTTACATATTCGTATGATGTTGACGGCAAAACCTATGATCTGCCCTCCTATTTGCTGGTTATGCAGCAGTATATTGCCACATGGTATAACTCACTTGAAAGCGTGGTGGTCAGTGTCACCAACTTTGAAAAAAACACAGACCCTGCCAAGGGTCCTGTGGGGACTTGGTTAAACACCTATACGCTTGAAGATGAGGGATTTACCAAACTTTTTAAAAAACTGGACAAATATCATAAAAAACTATTGGCAACCGCGGACAAAATCAATGCTCAAAAAGAGTTTGAAAAAAAAGATAAATATTTAAAACGAAATCGCGGCAATTTGTCCAGGGTCAATAAATATCTTGAAAAAATTTCTGACTACATAGCCCCCCCCTTTTCAAAAACTGCATGCAACCAAGGCAGAAAAAGCCTTAGACGTCACTACCTCGGGAGAAGCCATTAACAGCGCGCTTGAAAAGCTTGTCAAGATGGCTGAAAAAGAGATGTCCACCGCCTTGCAAAACTCTGAAGCCACGAAAAGAAGCGGGATCATCTTTCTGGTTGTTCTGACCATTGGTGCTGTTGTGGTTGCTCTGGTACTGGGTGTTTATATGAGCCGGTACCTGTCCACCAGTATCACGGCCCTGGCAGATGTGACCAAACAGATTGCCCAGGGAGATCTTAAAAAGAAAGTAACCGTATCATCGGCTGATGAGCTGGGAAACCTTGCCAAGGACACCAATGCCATGACAGACAATTTAAAGGCAATCATCAGCCAGATCACCGATTACTCGGGACAGCTGACCAAGTCGTCAAGCGATCTGACCGGGCTAGCCGCTGCCATGTCCAAAGGAGCCCAGGGCATGACCGCCAAGTCTGAATCAGTTGCTGCTGCCGCCGAAGAGATGAGTTCAAATATGAATTCGGTTTCCCAGACATCGGAAGAGGCTGCCACCAATATCAACACTGTTTCCATTGCCACGGATGAAATAAACTCATCTATCAGTGAGATTGCCAAAAGTTCTGAAACCGGCAACGCCATTACCGAAGAGGCCGTACAAAGGGCGGGAAGCGCCACCAAACGCGTCAATGAACTGGGGGATGCTGCCAAAGAGATCAGCAAGGTGACCGAAGTGATCTCCGAAATTTCAGAACAGACCAATCTGTTGGCATTAAATGCAACCATCGAAGCGGCCCGCGCCGGAGACGCCGGAAAGGGATTTGCCGTTGTTGCTTCGGAAATCAAACAGCTGGCCCTCCAGACGGCAGGTGCCACCAATGATATTAAAAACCGGATTGACAGCATTCAAAACTCCACCGCAGATACGGTCCAGGAAATTGAAGGCGTCGCCAAAATCATTGAAGATGTAAATAATATAGTCGGCAGTATTGCCGCAGCCGTGGAACAGCAGTCGGCAACCACCAGAGAGATCTCCGAAAACATGGGCCAGGCATCAAACGGACTGCAGGATGTCAGCGAAAATGTTGCCCAGAGCACCACGGTTTCAAATGAAATTGCCAGGGATATCGGTGAGGTGAATTTGAGCAGCAGAGAGGTCATGGAAAACAGTGAAATTGTCAACACCAGCAGCGAGGAGCTTAAAAAACTCGCCGGCAACCTTCAAGAATTAATCAGCCAATTCAAACTTTAAAGAGATTACGGTGTCTACTAATACCATAACAACCTTTTAAAGGAGGAACAACATGGTCAAAAAAACGTTAATCATTTTTACAGGTCTTCTGGTTGCCCTTTTCTTTACAGCAAGCGGATATGCAGAATCGCTCACCCCACAGCTTGCCAAAGAAAAGGTCATAGCGGCCTGCAAACTGCTTGGAGCAGAAGGTGAAGCTGCTTTTGAAAAAATCAAAGACCCGGCAGGTGAATTCAGATTTGCAGATGGGGCGGGATATATCTGGATCCAGGATCTGGATGCCGTTGTCCTGATGCATCCCATCAAACCGTCCCTTGACGGAAAAGACATGTCCGGGTTTGCAGATAAAAACGGCACGTTGTTGTTCTTGAATTTCAGCGAAATCTGTGAAGAAAAAGGCGCCGGATGGGTCCCCTATGTGTGGCCGCATCCAAAACGCGGTGACGGCACTTTTCCCAAAATATCCTATGTACAGGCGGTTGAGCATGGCGGCAAAACCTATATCGCCGGTGCAGGTATGTATGACGCAACACCAGATGATATTAAAAAATTATTCCCATCAGATGCTATCTACGAAGAATAAGAATCCATCATTGCTGCAATAGCAAAAGGGCCTTATCAACCGGAATATCCGGAACCGATAAGGCCCTTTTTATTTCATAAATATGCCTAAATCCTGTATTACACCATATCAAACCTTGCAAACTGCATGGTAAAGGTCCCCCTGCCCTGGCTGGCGGATCTAAGGGCTGTGGAATACCCGAACATTTTCGACAGCGGCGCCACCGCCTTGACAATCTGGGTCCCGCCCTTGGGACTGATGGACTCAACTTTGCCACCCCTTGCATTAAGATCGGAAATAGCATCCCCCATATAGGCATCCGGCACAAATACTTCCACCTCCATGATGGGTTCAAGCAGTCCGATGTCCGCTTTCTCCAGTACATTTTTGCAGGCCATAGAGGCACAGACACTAAAGGCAAGCTCATTGCTCCTGTCATCAAAGGTTCCGGATTCCAGATGGATGGCCGTATCCACCAGTGGATACCCCTTTAAGTATCCGCCCTCAAGGCTTTCCCTGATTCCGGTCTCAATTGCCGGGATATATTGTTCCGGGATCTGGTCGTCGGTCACCGTAGATGAAAACGTAACCCCTTCTCCCCGGGCCAAAGGTTCCAGGCGGATGCCGACATTGGCATAGTGTGGTTTGCCTGAAATTTCTCTTTCAAAGGTAGCGCTGCCTGAGGCTGCGGTCTTGAGAACCTCCCTGTAAACTACCTGGGGATTGCCCACATTCACGTTGGTTTTAAACTCTTTGAGCATCCTGGAGATAATAATCTCCAGATGGAGTTCGCCCATACCGGATAAAATTGTCTGGCCGGTTTCATCATCTTTGCGGACCCTTAATGTGGGATCTTCAATGGTGAATTTCCCCAGTACGGTATCCAGTTTTTCCTGATCTGCATGGGTTTTGGGTTCTATGGCAATGGAAATAACGGGATCTTCATATTCCATTTTCTCCAGGAAAACAGGCTCTTCCAGGGAACACAGGGTTTCTCCGGTTCCGGAATTCTTCAGGCCGACAATGCCGACAATATCACCGGCCGATGCTTCTTTTAACCGTTCCCGCTTGTTGGCGTGCATCTGCAGGATACGGGAGAGCTTTTCCTTTTTTTTCAACAACGGATTGTAAACATCCACACCGGTTTCAATCTTACCTGAATAAATTCTGGCAAAGGACAATTTACGTCCCTCGATCATCGAGACCTTAAAAATAAGCGCTGCCAGGGGGGAATCTTTTCTTGGCAGAAATACGCGTTCTTCCCCTGTTTCAGGATGAATGCCTGTGACCGGCGGAATATCCAGGGGACTTGGCAGATAGGCTTCAATGGCATCCAGAAGAGGTTGAACCCCTTTGTTCTTTAAGGCAGTGCCGCACAGAACCGGGACAATCACCCGCGATATAGTTGCCTTTCTGATGGCTTCATTCAATTTTTTGGTATCAATTTCTTCTTCAGACAGATACATTTCCATGATCTCGTCATCGACTTCGGAGACTGCCTCAAGAAGTTTTTCCCGGTACTCCAGTGCCATTTCCTCATAGTCAGCGGGAATCTCATCCTGGTTATAATCAACCCCCTGGCTGTCTTCATCCCAGGTAATCTGCTTCATATTTACCAGATCAATAACACCGGAAAACGAGTCCTCGGCGCCCATGGGCAATTGAAGCATCACAGGATTGGCGCCCAGTTTTTCCTTGATGGAATTGACGGCTTCAAAAAAATCGGCACCGGTCCTGTCCATTTTATTGATGAACGCCATCCGGGGTACGGAATAGCGATCTGCCTGCCGCCAGACCGTTTCGGACTGGGGCTCCACACCACCGACGGCACAGAAAACGCCTATGGCACCGTCAAGTACACGCAATGCTCTTTCCACCTCAACGGTAAAATCAACATGGCCGGGTGTATCTATAATCTGTATCACCGACCGCTTCCACTGACAGGTTGTCACAGCGGAGGTGATGGTGATCCCGCGGTCCTGCTCATCCTGCATCCAGTCCATGACCGCTTCTCCGTCATGGACCTCTCCGATTTTATAGGATTTCCCCGTATAAAACAGGATTCGCTCTGTAACGGTTGTTTTACCCGCATCAATGTGGGCCATGATCCCGATGTTTCTAAATTGTCTGATATTCTTTTTTTTGCTCATTTCACAATCAACATATTGGTTTTATAAAAGTATTCAAGGTCAATATGACCGGCAAGTGTCCGTCTGTCCTTTCCGTTGATTAAAATCTTTACCATTTTAATGTCAGGAATATTTACTATCAATGAATTGACAAGAGAGTAAATGGCTAAAAGCTCCTGTTGCGTGTCCATATACGCCACCTTCTTGTCATCTAAATTCAGATCAACATAAGCCTTTTTATCATCTGCAATAAAAAAAGCGTTTATGGTGACATCTGCGGGCCAGGTCGGCATCATTGCCGTCTCCCCCGGTCCTGTAATCAAGGCCTGGAGAATCTCCATTGCCAGTTGATGCGCGTCAAGTGCTGCCGGAAACCGCCTTGGAACGGATTTTAATGCCAGGTATTCCGGGTCGGCATAATAAATAAAGCCTTCAAACAGCTGCTCCCGGCCAGAAGCCACAGGGTCATCCGCCACACTGTCCGCCTGCGTTGCAAAAGGCTGTAAAGCAAAAAATAAGACAATAAAAAATATGGCTTTCTTTTTAAATGGTCCAATCATAGCATTGACGGTAAATTCTTAATTTAAAATGATATTTTTTACAGTATTGCCCCAGAGGTGTCAACCTCAACCTTGCAGAAAACCCCGGCAGCAGAGGTTAAAACGAGTAAAACAAGGCCGGCAAAAACCCTCTTTTGATTCGATCATACAACCACATTAAAAGGGATTCAAAAAACCGATAGCATTTTTAAGATTTCATAATGTTGCTAAAAGTGACAGGCGCCCTTGTGTTCTGTTTTCCATGAAGCCCTTCATTGCTGGATTGATGACATGAATCTTTTGACATATTTTTGTGCATAGTTAGGTTTATCAAAGCTTTACAGCATATCTGCCGCGGTTTTAAAAACGCTGTTTTAAAGCTGAAACAGGGTCTTGTTTTGCAGCGGTGACGTTCAGAAAATATCCCTTGCAAAACCGCTGCGGGTTTAATAAAATTGGGCTCTTAAATTGGAAACATATCAACTATTTTATCCGTTTAATATAAGATTGGGGGACATTAAAACAGCATGATACCCGGATTTGAGGCGCTTGTGGAACAGCGAATAAAAAAAGCCCAGAAAGATGGAGAATTTGACAATCTTGAGGGAACGCACAAGCCTTTGCAGTTTGAAGATGAACACGTCCCGTCCGAATTGCGCCTCGCCCATAAAATTCTTAAAAACTCTGGATTCCTGCCGCCGGAAATCGAACTCAAAAAAAAGATCAGCCAGACGGAACAATTGCTGGATGCAGTCCATATTGATGCGCCTGAAAAACGAAAAATCCAGAAAAAACTTAACTACCTGATAACCAAATTAAATACCATTCGGGGAGACCGGCAAGTGTCACCGGTGATGACGGATGTTTACCATGACAATATTGTTAAAAAGATATCATGAAATTTAAAAATAAAGAAAAAAACGGGTTGTTCCGTAATATATTCGTTGCTTATTTTATAGTGCTGCTCCATGTCATTTTACTGGCCGGTACCGGTGTCACCATCCTTTTATTCAAAGGCGTTTACCACTACCTGCCATGGATCATGGCAGGACTTGGCATCCTGATTCTGACCATTGCCTGGATTTTTTACCGCAGGATGAAAACCAATACCTCGGATATCCGGTCGGTGCTCGCCATGCCGGAATTTCGGGACAGGACCGTTGAAGTAAAAATCATGGGCGGTCTTGCATCCTTTAAAATTGATGCCGCCCAAAACAATACCATGCAGATTGCACAAAATCCTGAAACCATGTCCGACAAATTTCTCATAGATCATGATATCGATAATATTGAGCAAAAAATCCTGAAGCTCACTGCTCTTTTTGAGAAAGACCTCATCACGGCTGAGGAATTTGAAAAGGCAAAACAAAATATCCTCCAGGGATAAAAGGAGTCTCTTATGGCAAAGCTACAACTGGCTTTATTGTCAGGCGGTGTATCTTCGGAAAGAGAAGTGTCTCTTAACAGCGGTAAGCAGGTTTATGATGCCCTGAACAAGGACAAGTATGAGATTACCTTGTATGATCCAAAAACAGATTTACAAAAGCTGGTGAAGGATGCGCACAATATTGATGCCGCGCTGATCATCCTGCACGGCCCCTTTGGCGAAGACGGTACGGTTCAGGGCCTGCTGGATCTCTTAGATATTCCGTACCAGGGAGCAGGCGTACTGGGCAGCGCCATGGCCATGAATAAGCTTTTGGCCAAGCGTCTGTACGATGGCGGTAAAATCCCCACCCCGTCCTATTGTTCATTTTCAAACACAGAACAGGTCGATCCTGCCAAAGTGGTGGGAGCCCTGGGATTGCCGGTGGTGGTTAAACCCGCCTGTGCCGGTTCGAGCGTGGGAATGACCATTGTAAAAGAGCAAAATGACCTGACAGCGGCAGTGGCCCTTGCCTTTGAGAACGATGACACCATTATCATCGAAAAATACATAAAAGGCATTGAGCTGACCTGCGGTGTGCTCGGCAATGAAAATATAGAAGCCCTGCCCGTCATTGAAATCATCCCCGGCGAGGGCCATGAATTCTTCGATTACAAGGCAAAATATGTGGCGGGTGAAACCAATGAAATCTGCCCGGCCAGAATTGATGAGGCCACCACAAAAAGAGTTCAAAAGTTAGCGATTGAGGCTCATCAGGCCCTGTTTTTAAAAGGATACTCAAGAACCGACCTGATCCTTGACGGAGAGGATCTTTTTGTTCTTGAAACCAACACGATTCCCGGAATGACGGCAACCAGCCTTTACCCGCAGTCCGCACAGGTTGCCGGTTACACGTTTTCCCTGCTTTTAGACAAACTCATCGAATTATCAATCACAGAACATGACAAATTAAAATTAAGGAGAGCAACATGAAGATCCTAGTCGTTGGTGGCGGAGGCCGTGAACATACCATGGTATGGAAAATTTCAAAGAGTCCCATGGTGGACAAAATCTACTGCGCACCGGGAAATGCCGGCACCCTGGATTTGGCAGAGTCGGTCCCCATCAATGCAGAAGATATCGATGCCCTGGCATCCTTTGCCCATGACAATGAAATAGATCTGACGGTTGTCGGCCCTGAGGGTCCCCTGGTCAAAGGCATTGCTGATGTGTTTGAAGAGAAGGGACTCAAGGTGTTCGGCCCCAGTAAAGCGGGTGCCCAGCTTGAAGGCAGTAAGGTTTTTTCCAAAAACCATATGATGAAATACAATATTCCCTGCGCTGCTGGAAAAGCATTCACCAATGCCGACAAAGCCAAAACCTACGCCAAAGCCATGGGAGCTCCCTGTGTGGTGAAAGCCGATGGCCTTGCGGCCGGCAAAGGCGTTATTGTCTGCACCAAACTTGAACAAGCCTATGAAGCCATTGACGGCATGCTCCACGACAACCAGTTCGGGGACGCCGGATCCGTTGTGGTGGTTGAAGAATGCCTGACCGGTGAAGAAGCATCCTTTATCGCACTGACCGATGGTAAAACCGTACTGCAGCTGCCTGAATCCCAGGACCATAAACGGATTTTCAACAATGATGAAGGTCCCAATACCGGCGGGATGGGTGCCTACTCTCCGGCACCGGTCCTGGATCACATGCTGCGGGAAAAAGCCATGAAAGAGGTCATGATCCCGGCGGTTGAGGGAATGGCCAAAGAGGGCACACCTTTTAAAGGGGTCCTGTATGCCGGGCTCATGGTGGAACAGGATCAGATAAAGGTACTTGAATTCAACACACGTCTGGGTGATCCTGAAACACAGCCCATCCTCATGCGGCTGGAAAATGACCTGGTGCCCCTGATGGAGGCATGCTGCGACGGGACCCTGCACAACCATACCACAAAAATAGATCCGCGGGCTGCCATGTGCGTTGTCATTGCCGCGGGCGGATATCCCGGCGCCTATGAAAAAGGATTTGAAATATCAGGGATCGATGAGGCCAACAAGGTCGCCGACACGGTTGTCTTCCACGCCGGAACCGCCATGCAGGATGACAAGGTGGTTGCCTCCGGCGGTCGTGTGCTTGGGGTCACCTCTCTTGGAGATGGCGTAAAACAGGCCATTGACAGGGCATATGAAGCCTGCGCAAAAATATCCTTTAAGAACCATTTTTTGAGAACCGACATTGGTGCAAAAGCGTTGAAGCGTCTTTCCATCCCGCCCCAGGTCGGCGTGATCATGGGCAGTGACTCCGATTTTCCGGTGATGGAGAAAGCCCTTTCCATCCTTAAAAAATTTGATATCCCCTACTACGTCACTGTGGCCTCGGCTCACAGGACGCCTGAAAGGGCCATGCAGCTGGCGACCCAGGCAAAAGACGCCGGTATCAAGGTATTGATATGCGGTGCAGGCCATGCCGCCCACCTGGCCGGCGTGATTGCCGCACATACCACTCTGCCGGTCCTGGGTGTCCCCATTGATTCCTCTGCCCTGCAGGGCATGGACTCTCTTTTAGCCACGGTTCAGATGCCTCCGGGAATCCCGGTATCCACCATGGCCATCGGCAAATCCGGCGCCTATAACGCAGGTATTTCCGCTGCCCAGATTATCGGGGTTTCGGATCCGGTGGTGGCTGAAAAACTTTCAGCCTTTAAAAAAGAGATGGCAGCCAAGGTTGATAAAAAGGCAACATCGTTTGCCTGAGAATTTAAAAATAGTTCAGGTTGATTGTGTTCACCCACAATCAAGTGTCATACAAACGGCCGGAAAGATCCTTGAGCAGGACGGAATTGTGATCTTTCCGGCCGCATGCATGTATGGTGTGGCCGCCAATGCCCTAAGCGATAAGGCTGTTAAAAAAGTCTTCCAGCTCAAACATCGGTCCAAACAAAAAGCGATCCTTGTACTTGTACCGGACAGGGATGCGCTCAATGACCTGGTCGTATCCATCCCGCAACCCGCCTTAAAGCTGATGGAAAGATTCTGGCCGGGGAAGCTGACCCTGGTATTTCAGGCTAAAAAAAAGCTGCCTCCTGCCCTGACCGCCGGAACTGAAAAAATAGGCATACGGCTGCCGGCTCACCCCGTTGCAACTGCCCTGGTCAAAGCGGCTGGATTCCCCATTACCGGGACCAGTGCCAACCTGTCCGGAAAGGAGAATGCCGTTTCAACGGACCAACTGCCCAAAGCCATTGTTGACGGCACCGATCTGATCCTTGATGCAGGGGCCCTGAAAGGCGGTGTCGGATCCACCATTGTTGATGTGACCACAACGCCTGTCACCATTCTGAGGGAAGGGCTTATCCGTGCCGGTCAGATATGGGAGACCCTGTCAGGTTAACCCGGCTTTTCAGGCAAAATTTCATTGACAAATCGAGCTTTTTCCTTTAAAAAACAACAATTCATGCCGGAGTGGCGGAATTGGTAGACGCAGGGGATTCAAAATCCCCCGCATGTATGTGCTTGCGAGTTCAAGTCTCGCCTCCGGTACCAAGATTTCAAAAGGCTTCCAGTCCTTAAGACTGGAAGCCTTTTTTAAATGTGGCATTTATGCCACAATCTTTTCTCAAAACTATCACCTTTTTGTAATACTCCGGGGTTAAATTGACCAACTGCTTTCTCTCTTTTTGATGACGAATCACCTGAGACTCAAGGGTTAGGCTCGTTTAGTCATCTCTGGTCCGGTTTTTGCTTTTTCTATTTTTATATCCTTTTAATTTGAACGATTGACAGGGATGCTTAACATGAAAAACAGTACCAGAAAAAATACCGGTCTAACACTTCTTATCCAGCGATTTCGGGCAGAATTTGAAACAGCGGAAAACATTAACCACTACTCTTTTGATAATTTTCAAAAAGCTGAGAGAAAATATCTGAAATTTATGCTTGAAGGGGAAGGAAGTTACAAAAAGGGTCGATTTATTTAGGCACCATTGATAAAAGCCTGGAAACGCTACGTTAATTATCCATGCTTTAATGATAACGTGTATCCTAAAAACGAATTGCAAGGAAGTATGATCAAGCAGTCTGCGACCATACCGCAAACTCATTACCATTTGCATCTGTAAAATGGAACCGGCTCCCGCCCGGGAATGCAAATATCGGCTTTACGATCGTTCCACCGGCCTTTTTGATCTTTAAAAGCGTCCCTTCCAGATCATTACTGTAAAATACAATCAAAGCGCTGCCCTTTTCAGTGGTGGCAGATAAATCAGATTTAAAAAACCCGCCATCAAGCCCCTGGTTCGAGAAAGCCGTATATTCCGGGCCAAAATCTGTAAACACCCAGCCAAATACTTCTGAAAAGAACGCTTTGGTTTTCTCTAAATCCTTTGCCGGTAATTCAACATAGTTTATTTTTCCATGTTCAGTCATTTGGATCTTCCCTGTTGATTCATAATGTAACGTTCATGGGATACCAGATGCAGGAATGGAACAAAGAGAAAAAGCAAAAGCGGCCCCTGCAGCCCGTTACAATTTCTCTGCGATCCAGGGACAACGTTTCCAGTTAATAAAGCTGGAATCGCTCAAAAATTAGATGCTACTTGCAATACCACGTTGTATGGTTTAATTTACTATAAATGTTCATCGAAAGTCTCCTTTGCTGTGACATTTGAGCGACTCACATTTTGGGAGACTTGTTATATTTACTGAATTCTCAGGCCCTGGGAGTCTCACCGGCGAAGCCGGGGGTTTACTCACTATAGTTAAATGCAGTAATAAGGACGTTAGGACAAATATTATATTTTCAATAAGGTGTGAACATGATGACGAAAATCCCATGCACGTTATCCATTGTTTTTCTAATTCTGGTCATATCATTTCCGATATTTGCTAACCAGGCCACCGGCGATAATCGGAATGATAGGTATGACAAACATGACTCCGGTATTGTGTACGATCGGACAACCGGCCTGGAATGGTATGCCGGACCCGGGAATGACATGGGCTGGCATAAAGCTGGCGACTGGATTAAAGCGCTGGATGTTGAGGGAAAATCCTGGCGGATGCCATCCTTAAAAGAACTGGAATCCCTTTATGACCGGGATGAAGGACCGGTGAATATGACCGTTTTCATCAGCAGCACAGCCCGGCATGTGTGGTTTTCAGAATCCGCAGTTGCTTTTTTTTCTTTTGGGGTGGGGCAGGTTGTTGAAAACGGCAAAGGGTTCGGCGTTGCCAATGAAGCCCGGACGCTTGCCGTGCGTGACAGATCCAAGCGTATCCAATCAAAGGAAAACACCCTTTCGCAGGCAGATGGTGCAGAAAAACAACGCCCTGCTCCTGATGAATACCGCACCAGTGTGGTTGCACAGGACAGCACCCATGTAAAATATCAAGCCGGTATTATTTATGATAAAAAAACGGGGCTGGAATGGTATATCGGCCCTGATAAAGGCGTTGGCTGGCACAAAGCAAAATCCTGGGTGCAATCTCTACATGTCCATGGCGGGGGATGGAGAATGCCGTCCTTCAGAGAGCTGAAAACCATATATAAACCTGAGAAGCCGAGTAATATGCCGGCCTTATTCACTACAACTGGGTGGTATGTATGGTATGCCGAATCCTCTGTTGAACCATTTTTCTTCACTGACGATTTTGAAAATTTCAGTTTTAATACGGATCGTTCCAGGGTTTTTGCGGTCCGGGACAGGAAACGGTTTTCAAAGGGACCACAGGTATGGGCATGTTTGTCTCGCTAAAAACAAAAATCATTTTATTGATCACAAGCATCATGATCATCACGGCGGCGGTCACTCTTTATTTTACGAATAAAGACATCAGCACAGCCATGCTTGAACAACAGAACACGCTTTCAAAAAATGTTCTCTACCTGATCAATTTGAATATCAAGGGGAGTTATGATTCTCTTGTATTTAACAAGCTCAAGTCTATCACGCGGTACAAGCATATCCTGAAAACCAGGACCAATTTCGTGCTGAATATGATTGAGCAGCAGAACCAATACATTAAAAACAAAGAGATTTCTTATGTAAATGCAAAACAGTCGATCATGGACTGGATAGCCCATTCAGGTGATGATAAATTAGGCCAGTTGTTTATTACCGACACCAACCTGAGCATTGTCACTCACCCCGATGCTTCGCGCATCGGCGACAATATAGGGATGTTCCGGGATATGAAGAGTAAAACCATCACGGAAATTATCAATGGGTCTCAGCCCGGAACAAAACCGATGATTACTGTTTTCAGCTGGATTGGAAAAAATGGCAACCTATCCAAAAACCTTGTCTGCTTCAGAAAATATAAGAAATGGAACTGGATCATCGGTTCATTAATCAACATCGATGACATCGAAACAGAGGCGCAACAAGGCCAGACAGAGATCATAGAAATACTCAAAGAAACCTTTGCCGATATTAAAATTGCCGAAACCGGTTTTGCCTTTTTGTTTGACCACTCCGGGAAAACCCTGGCCATTACCGATGAAACTCTTGCTGAAATATTTGTGAACAGCAAAAATACCCTCACGGGCACGCCGCTTATCAAAGATATGATGGCCGCCACGGAAGACGCCAATGGGCATCTGTTTTACCAGTCCCCAATTTTCAAGGACCAGCAGATGATTGCCTATGTTGATCATTTCAAACCCCTGAACTGGTATGTGGGGGTGACCGTGCCTGTTTCAGAAATCAAGGCCCCGGCCAAAAAAATTATCACAAGGCAGACCACGGTGATCGGCATTGTACTGATTTGCGGTATCCTGGTTACTGCCGGACTTGTAACGAGGATATCCCGGCCGCTGGATATGCTTTCAGATCATGTGAAGGCGTTTTCATCCATAGATTTCATCCATGATGAACAGCCCGAACATGATGCTGCCATTAAAGCACTTCCTGAAAAATACAACGATGAAGTCGGAAGGCTGGCAGAGTCCTTCATTTTTATGAAAACACAGTTAAAGGAAAATATCAGGCAGCTCATTGACACCACGGCAGTCAAGGAGAGAATTGAAGGGGAGCTGAATACGGCAAAAGAAATTCAGCTTGGTATATTACCTAAAACATTCCCACCGTTTCCGGATCACAAACAAATTGACATTTATGCGGCGCTCAACCCGGCCAAAGAGGTGGGCGGCGACCTCTATGATTATTATTTTATCGATGAGAACAAGCTTTGTTTCACCATAGGAGATGTTTCAGACAAAGGTGTACCCGCAGCATTGATGATGGTGATTACAAAAACACTGATCAAAACCTCGGCCTCAAAAAAAATCAGCCCGGCCAGGATAATGATGGAAGTTAATAAGGCCATCAGCAGCGACAATCCCAGAACCATGTTTGTGACCCTGGTTATCGGTATTCTTGATCTGGACACCGGTCTTATTACCTATTCCAATGGAGGACATAACCCGCCTGTACTGATCGGAAATAATGGCGAGGCCAGGTATATTAAACAAATCAGTGGTCCGGTTGTAGGTGTCATGGATGATATGCAGTATAAAGATCTTTCCCTGAAATTAGAACCCGGGGAGGCCTTCTTTATGTACACCGACGGTGTGACTGAAGCCCGAAATATGGATCAGAACTTTTACTCTGATCAACGATTGCTTGAACGGATCATGGAGATCGGGCCTGCCGAGTCGGAAAGCACGATTCATGCAATCTTGTCGGACATTAAGGACTTTGTTGGAAAAGCCCCTCAATATGATGACATTGCCATGCTCAATATCAAATATAAAGGCAATACATAAACCACGCAATACGTGGCTGCTTTTTAAAACTTTTTTTTGAGTGAGCCCTTAGTCGGATTAACGGCTACTCATAAATTTGATCAGCAGCGCCAAGCACATCCACCGACGGGCTGTAGCCGGCAGAAAAGGCAGCCTTCAGATTCAATTCAATAGTCAGTTTTGTGCCAACATCCATGGGCAGTGTTGAAGGATCTGTACCATTTAAAATTTTCACGGCATAGTCTGCGGCCTGTCCGCCGAAGACTTTGTAATCCCTGCCGATTCCCATAACAATGCCCTTCTGGATGTAAATGGGGTCACCGACACTGATAATCTTATGTTCGAGAAAAAGGTCCTTGAAGACATCAAAATTAATATCAAAGGTCTTTGATGTCACGACATAAAAGACATCCACTTTCGGTAATACTCTATTCAAGGCATCCGCTATGTTCTTCTTGATTTGTCCGCTTGAATATTTCTTCCCATCCTTATCGCGGATATCAAAATAGTCGGCAACCATTTCAATGCCGAGTTCTTTTGACAGATTTCCTACCTGTTCAATGGCTCCTTTGTGGCTTGGCGCTGTACTGATCCCGATGATTCCCAGTTTTTTAAAATCGATGAGATTGTGAATCAGCCGAATTCCCAAAGAGACATAATCAGGCGTCTCTACCCCGGTATAATTGACCCCGGAACTTTTCCAGTTGGTTACAATGCCGGAACGTTCGGGAGCCCCCACAGCGGTGAATACAATGGGAGTCTCCTTGACCTTGTCGATAATCTCTTTTGTGGTAAGAGTGCCCAGTGAGAATATTAAATCAATATCTTTTCTTTTTTGTAACGCATCTGTCATCTTACCCAGCAATTTTTTATCCTGTCCGGCATTATACTTTTCAATGTCGATCTTATCGGTGTATCCCAGTTTATCCAGTTGTCCCAAAAAACTATTGATCGCATCTGAATCCGGGCCGAAATTCTGATACTGCATGATGACAATTTTTTTCTTTCCCGCTGCCATGGCATATGTATTGAAAAAAAACACCACAGCAACACCTAAAATCAATATGGCCAGCAGTTTTATTTTAACCATTGCATCTCTCCTTTTTCTATCCTTTTACCTTTAGAAAACAATAATGTCCATGGATTTTCATCCCCGATTCTTCATCAATGAATTAATTTTTTCAAGAATTGTTATTTTTTCAGCGGATTATAAAAAAAAATATCACCCACCATCTGCCAACATAGGGAACAACAATAAAGAGAGCACTATCAGAATCCGGGTTTATAAAAGGATTGTGAAATTTCCCTGATAAACGGTCTTTTCAGGATTCTTTCTATATTCAGTCTGAACGATCATTCCCTGCCCATCTGGTCATTAAAACAAATTCATCCCGCCGGTCCCATCCATTTTTTTCCCAGAAATTAAGGGCGTCATGATTATCCCTGTGGACAAGAACATGGCAATTTTTCACGTCTGCTTCCGATAGAGCCTCAAGCACTTTATTTATCAGTTTTTTGGCAATTCCCAAGTGGCGAAAGTTTTCATTTACACATAAATGGCAAAGGTATCCGTGTCTGGCGTCATTACCACAGAGAACAGCAGCAACGATTTGAGTTTTATCAAGCGCAACATAGCAGAATCCGGGATTCCTTTTTAAAAAATGATCAATCCCGTCAAAGGTATCTGCATAATTCGTTACAATCCCGCAATCGCTCCACAAACATAGTACTTCATCATAATCGGCAATTTTCATTTCCCTGATAACAATAGACACGGTTCAGTGGCTCCCTATTATTAAACGTGTTCCTGATCATTGTGAAAGTCTTTGTACAGAATATAACAAACAGCATTGGTGACCAGGTATAATACACCGCCCAGACCAATGGCCATGTTTATTCCGAAGTATGCGGCAAAGGTCCCGAATACAATCGGTCCCAGGGCGCTGCCAACTTTTTCCATAGACTGATATATCGCCATCGGCGTTCTGTTACCTGTTTTTTTGTATCCATTCACGGGGTGAAGCAGGCAAACCCGATCAGATCCAAGATA
>CAZLTD010000090.1:0-24276 GCA_964562385.1 uncultured Desulfobacula sp. | reverse complement strand
GCCGGTACCCGTAGAAAAGAACCAGATCAACCCAAGATTATTTCCGGAATTTTTGAAGGAAAAACAACGGGTACACCATTAATGATTCTCATTGAGAATAAAGATGCCCGTTCATCCTCCTATGATAAGATAGCCTCTTTATTTCGTCCGGGGCATGGTGATTTTACCTATCAGGCCAAATACGGTATCCGGGATTATCGCGGCGGCGGCCGCGCATCAGCCCGAGAAACGGCCGCAAGGGTAGCGGCGGGCGCTGTTGCTCAATTGATTCTTGACAAATATAAAGTGGCCATTTCTGCCTACACCCTGGAATTAGGTGGTATCAGAGCCCTTAATTTTGACAATCCGGATATAGATAATCAGTTGCAATGCCCGGATCCTCAGGCATTACAGAAGATGGAAGACAAGATTTTACAGGTGAAAAAACAGGGAGATTCTCTGGGAGGCGTTGTAGAGATTGTTGTGTCAAATCCGCCGGCAGGGTTGGGTGATCCGGTTTTTGACAAGCTGGATGCCGATATTGCCAAGGCATTGATGAGCATTGGTGCGGTAAAGGCTGTCGAGATCGGAGCCGGACTTGATGCGCCTAAAATAACGGGGTTTGAAAATAACGATCAGATATTACCGGATGGATTTGAAACCAATCATGCAGGCGGTATACTGGCCGGAATTTCAAATGGAGAAGACATTGTTGCCCGGGTGCATGTAAAACCGATACCTTCTATTTTAAAATCTCAAAAAACGATCGATTTAGATGGAAATGCACAAGAGATTTCAACTCAGGGCAGGCATGACATCAGTGCGATCCCCCGTATAAACAAAGTCTGTGAGGCGATGATGGCCATCGTCCTCACAGATCATTTATTGCGTCAACAGTCAATTACAGGGTGACACATTTATTTTTTTACAATATCGGTTTCCAGCTTATCTGCAATTTCAAGTGCTGAGGTTAATGCGTCGTTGATGGTGAATAGTTGAATTTTAAGTGTCTTTAAAGATGCGGGGGTGGCGGAAATCGATTCTGAGCCAGAAAGAACCTTTGCAAGCGCCTGGGATTTTTTGGCAAACTGCGTCAGCCGCTCGCTGAAATTGACAATTTCACCGGCCCATTTATCCCTTTCATCTTTTGAAATTTCCATATTTGCATTTCCGGTACCGTTGATGAGGTGGTCGATCTGATAGTCATCGGGATTGGCTATGATTTCATACATTCTGGTTTTCTCCTTTTCAGATACATTTGAATCAACCGTTCTGGGGTTGGTCATAAGAATATTTGATCCCTTTACGGAAGTCAAGGATGCGAGATTAAAACATTAAAGATTCATTGGAAATTTAGGCTGTTAGGCAAGTTGAAATATTTGAATTTTCCGATTGAAATATGCGATTCTTAGTTTTACAGATAAAATGCTGCCCCGAATATAGTTTGTAAAAAAAAGATAACTTATTAGCATTTCACAAAAATACTTTTAAAATAGCGTGATTTTCATTGGGGAGTATAGGATCGTTTTAGAAGGGTCCCGAATAAAGGATAGCTATTCACAACTCGTTTTGAAGAAAGGATATCTATCATTTTGATAAATGATTGCACCTTCACAACCATGATTTTTCTTAAAAGGTACAATTACCCAATAATATTTATAGATTGAGCGCATCGTCAATTTGTAGAATCACAATTGTAGGGTTGAATTTAAGTTCATCACAGCTCTATCCGGCCAGCCGCAGATCTCCCAAGGACATTGTATGTAAAAAAAGACATTAGTGGTGGGGCTATTGTGCCGAGCTGAATAAAAAAGATGTCAGATCACCGCGCGTATACAAAATTTTTAATACAGACAGGTAAAGTGTATATTCGGCATCGGATATTTTTCTTTGCGCCCTGACAAGCAGTGTATTGGCATCCATTATATCAATGCTGTCGGCCATACCGTACTTATACTGCATCTGGACGGCATTATAGTTTTCCTGGGCTGATTTTAACTCTTCCTGTAAATTGTCCAGACTGCTTTTTGCGGTATCGTATTCAAGAAAGGATATCTTGGAATCAAGGATGATTTTCTTTTCCTGAAGCGCCAGGGCGTTTTTCGCTTGTCTGACTTTTGCCACTGCCTGACGGATCTGTGCGCGCCGTAATCCACCATCGTATAATGTAAACACAAGCTCACCGGAAACATAAAGGTCTTCGGTATCATACTCGACGTCAGTAGATCCGGATTCATACTCGATATCGGTTTCTTTATAACCGGCTTCAAGTGAAACAGAAGGCCAGTAGTCGCTTTTTTCAAATTTGACGGTTTTTTGTGCAATATCAAGATTTTTTTTGGCTTCCTTGATTTCGAACCGGTTTTTCAACGCAAAAGACTGGATTTCATCAATGGAGGTATCATAGGCTTGAACACGCTCGAAAGGTGCTTTTTCAAGTTCAAATTCATCATCGATATCGACCAGGTTTTTCAAGGCCGCTTTTGCCTGCAGTACGCCATTTTCAGCACTGACAAGTACGGTCATTGATTTAGCCAACTCGGCTTCTGCCCTGTAAAGGTCAGTTTTGGTAACATTCCCGACACTGAGTTTTTCTTTTACGGCATCCCGGTGGGTCGCCAATCGGTCTACGTCGGATTTTGATATTTCAACGGTTCTCTGGACGCTTAAAATATTGTAATACGCCTGGGATACCTGTAGCAGATATTCAGAGCGGATGCTTTCAAGTGCGAACTCTTTACTTTCAATGCTTCTTTGAGTGACGTCAAGAGCGATCAGCTCCTTTCCGTTTAATGTAAAGGATTGCGTTAGTTTAATGCCACCGGTCAATGTGTCAGGCGCTGAAATATTGTCGTTTTTATACTCGTTTACGGCACCAAATGCGGTAAACCGTGGTATAAGGACAGACAAGGCCCGTTTCTCTTCCTGATTGGCAATTTCAACATCATCTTTGGCAATTAGGATAGTCTCACTGAGTTTGTTGGCCTTTTGAACTAAATCCTGAAGTGAATACCAGGTCTGTGCAAATCCCGGAATTTGGTTTAAATTCAGGAAAAAAGATATGATAAAGAACATCAGCGGCAATTTTTTCATTAAGGGACCTCTTACACTTGAATATCAAAATTTAGACAACAATATTATCATTATGCAATCGGCGTCAAGTTTACAAATGATTAAAATCAAATTATTGTAAATAATTGCTAAAATAGTTTTATTTCAACCATTTCACCCTGTTTTTGACAACAGGAATAGAAAAAATTTCAAGAGTATGATATTAAGCACGAAAAATGATTTAAATATAGCAGCTTAATACTCGCAGCTTAATAAAGGAGACGAAAATGGCATCCATTCCAAAAACCGCATTTGAAAATTTGTCTCTTGTCCGTCAGGGCAAGGTAAGAGACATTTTTGAAACAGGGGATTCATTATTAATGGTCACAACGGACCGTTTATCGGCATTTGATGTGGTGCTTCCTGACGAAATCCCGGACAAAGGGAAAGTTTTAAACCAGATTTCAGTATTCTGGTTTAAGCAGATGGAAAGCATCGTAAAAAATCATATTATCACCACCAGTGTTGATGAATACCCTGATGAGTTTAAACAGTATGCTCAGGCTCTTGATAAGAGAAGCATGCTTGTAAAAAAAGCAGAACCCTTAAGCATTGAATGCATCGTTCGCGGTTATATTTCGGGATCCGGATGGAGTTCATACAAAAAGGAAGGGCATGTCTGCGGCATTGACCTGCCGGACGGCTTAAAAGAATCCGATAAACTTGAAACCCCGTTGTTTACCCCTTCTACCAAAGCAGAAGTCGGTGATCATGACATTAACATCAGTTTTGATGAAGCCGTAAATATTATCGGCAGGGAAACTGCTGAAAAATTAAGAGACCTCAGTCTTGAAATTTATAATACCGGCGCTGAATATGCCCGCACCAAAGGCATCATCATTGCCGATACAAAATTTGAGTTTGGCATGCTGGATGGTGAGATTATCCTGATTGATGAAATACTTACACCGGATTCATCCCGGTTCTGGCCGGCGGATGATTATGAGCCCGGCCGTGGTCAAAACAGTTTTGACAAGCAATATGTCAGGGACTGGCTGCTGAATTCCGGATGGGATAAAACACCGCCAGGGCCGAAACTGCCCCAGGATGTGATTGACAGAACATCTGCCACGTACAAAGACATCTATACCCGACTGACCGGCGAGAATGTCTAAAACCATCCACAGCATAAAGGTCAGCAACATCGACCATGCAGATAAAAGATTTCTTCATTTCAGATCTTTTTTGGATACCAAAATTCTTGCTCAATCCATTCAAGACACCGGTCTGATCAACCCCGTGTTGCTCAGACCGGTGAGTGATCACTATACAATTGTTTCAGGATATAATCGGGTTCTTGCCTTTAAGCACAACAACGAAAGAGTCATTCCTGCATTTTTAACAGATCCCGAAGAAAACGAGTTCGACTGCCTTGTTAAAGCCATCACGGCAATAACATTTAAACGCGAACTATCAAACATTGAATTGATTCGGTCTCTTGTCCATCTGAATAAATATCAAAATGCCCGGCAAATAGCGGACAGCGGCCCAAGCCTGTTTAACGTGAACTTAAATCGGCGCTACGTTAACCAGCTTATTGATATCGGCAATATGGAAAGTCTTGCCTTAACGTTGATCGATACCGGCAGGCTGACCATCAAAACTGCTAAAAAATTAATACAATTTCCTTTTGAAACGCAACACAGCCTTATCGAATTATTTTCAAAAATCAAGGCTTCGGCCAGTGTGCAGTCAGAAATTGTGCTGCATCTGTTTGAAATATCAAGGCGCGATGGATGTCATGTGGAATCGATTTTAATCGATTCCGGTGTTAACGATCTGTTACAGGATCCTTTGCTGGAAGATGTGGTAAAAACCCGTAAGGTTAGAGACATACTTTATCAAACACGGTTCCCTAATTTATGCCTGGAAAAAACACGAGTCAAGGATAAGGTGGGAGCACTTAAACAGGGGCCGGATTTAAAAATAGACACATCGGACAACTTTGAAGATAGGCACCTTCATTTTGCATTTAAAATTAAAACACCCCAACAATTGAAAAAGCAGATTGAAAATTTAAAAAGAATCGCTGATCAGTCCGCGTTAACAGACATTTTAAACCCATGAAAATCAATCGATTATATATTGACGAATCGATTCCATACGATGATGAAATCGACACCCTTGTTTCTGCCCTTAATGTGAGACCGGAACCTGTGGCCGACACCAGGATTGTATATGATTACATCAATGCGGCCGACGATCCGGTTGCCAGGGCCAAAAAGACTTTGTTCATTACCCGGAACAAAGGGGCGGTAATAAGGGAGTGCCCCGGCACCAGCCAGTATACCTGCTGTGATTACACGATCCTGCATTCAGCCACGTTCTGTACGATGGATTGTTCCTATTGTATTTTACAAGCCTACTTCCATCCACCGGTTCTCCAGTATTTTGCCGGAAAGGAGCAGTTGCAAAGAGCAGTTAAAAGCAAATTTTGTGACAACAGGATATATCGGATCGGCACAGGAGAATTCACGGACTCTTTGATCTGGGAACCTGTCAGTGTCATACCCGGGATGCTGGTTGAGACATTTTCAAAGCAGGACAATAGTGTACTTGAGCTGAAAACTAAAACCGTTAATATTAATTCTCTGCTGGATCTGGATCACAATGGAAAAACCATCCTTGCCTGGTCATTAAACACACCAACGATCATTGCATCCCAGGAAAAAGGCACAGCCTCATTAACGGCACGCCTGAAGGCAGCTCAAAGAGCCGCAAAAAAGGGATATCAAGTGGCATTTCACTTTGATCCGCTTGTTATCTATCCAGAGTGTGCAGCAGAATACAAAAAAGTGATTGATCTTATTTTTGATTATGTTTCACCGCAGAGCATTGTCTGGATAAGTCTTGGAACATTTCGGTTTATGCCCAATTTAAAACAGGTCATCGAGCAGCGGTTTGACAAGTCTATCATCTGTTACGGAGAGTTTATCATGGGGCTGGACAGCAAAATGCGGTATTTTAAACCGCTGCGGATCCAGTTATACAAAGTTCTTGCCGATCGTCTTAAGCTCTATGCACCTGAACTTTTCGTCTATTTTTGCATGGAAGATGAAGAGGTATGGGAAAAATGTCTGGGTTTTTTCCCAAAAGGGCAGGGGGAGCTTGGGCACCTGCTTGATAAAGCAGCTGCCGAAAAGTGCCTATTAAACAAACAATTAATTACAGGCGCATCATGAAACTTGCACTGATACTGAATCCTTATTCCGGCGGTAAAAAAGGCGGCAAAAGGTTGCCTGAAATTGAATCCATACTGGTTCAGAATAAAATTGAGTATGAAATATTCATTTCGCAGTATCACGAGCATATTATCGACATCTGTGCCAATCTTGATATCAAAAACATTGACGGTATTGTCGCCATCGGTGGCGATGGTACCAATTTCCAGGTGATCAACGGTCTGCTAAAAACCTATCTGCCCGAGAACATTCCACCCATTGGTATTATTCCCGTGGGCAGTGGCAATTCTTTTGCCAAGGACCTGTTCATTGAGACATTTGAAGACGGGGTCAATGCCATCCTGGCACGGCAGCGTAAAAAGGTGGATGTCCTCTCCTTTACACAAAAGGAGCAGCGCATTTACTTTGTTAACCTGGCAGGGTTGGGATTTGTCACCGATGTTGCGGATACGGCCAGGCGATTCAAGTTTCTTCAAGATGCATCCTATGTAGTGGGGGTTTTACACCGGACCGTCAATTTGAAATTTCACCGGATTGAGATGGAGATTGATGGCAAAACATTCACTGGTAAGAACTGTTTTATTGAGTTCTGCAATTCGAGATATACCGGCGGAGATATGCTCATGGCACCGGATGCAGTCATTGACGACGGTCTGATGGACATCGTTATAGCCGCCCCCTTATCCAGGGCAAGCCTGCTGGCGACACTTCCCAAAATATATAAAGGTACGCATATCCATCATCCCGCAGTTCAATATTTTAAAGCCAAAAAAGCCGTGATCAGGACATTTCCGGAGAAAAAAATGTTGCCGGACGGTGAAATATTCGGAAGTACACCCACAACCGTTGAGGTCCATCCTAAAATGTTGAGGTATTTTTCGTGAGGAAGATTATTTCAATAGGGTTATGGGCCGTGGGTGTCGGTTTTTTTTTCTTCTCTTTTTGTATTCTTTCAATATCACTGTTTGTTAGACCCAAAGTAAAAACCTTTGACCTGGCAAGAAAGCTGTTTGCCGTACTTATCCGGCTTATGGGAATTAAACTGATTGTCAAGGGCCGGCACAATATTCATCCTGACAAAACATATTTGATGATGGGAAACCATCAGAGTCTGTTTGATATTTTTGTCATACCGGCTGCCATACCGCTTTGTTTCACCGGGGTCGAGGCTGCCTATCATTTTTCCTTGCCGGTCTGGGGGTATCTGATTCGAAAATGGGGATGCATCCCCATTGAAAGAAACAATTTAAAAAATGCCATTAAAAGCCTTGAAACAGCCAGGCAAACCATTTCGTCCGGCATGAATATCTGTGTTTTACCGGAAGGGCATCGGACGTTGACCGGAAAAATGGGTGAATTTAAAAAAGGACCGTTTCATCTGGCAAAAGCAGCGCAGGCCGATTTGCTGTTGTTTGGTGTCCAGGGGCTCTACCGGTTTCATCCAAAGGGCCGGCTTGAATTGAAACCGGGGAAAGTAGTTGTCAGGATTGCCCCTCCAATCGCCTATGAACAGATTTGTGATCTGCCAATTGAAGAGGTTCGGCAATTATGTTTTGATAAAATCAAAGCATTGAGTTCATAAAAAAAGGCGGATCCCATTGAGAAATTCCATAGGACCCGCCTTGATATTCAACATGAAAAAAGCTACTTGGCTTCTTCCTTTTCTGCTTTTACTCTTTCAATAACCTTTTGAGCCATATCTTGCGGAACAACGTCATATTGTTCAAATTCCATGGTAAAGGTTCCTCTGCCACCGGTCATAGAGCTTAAGTCCGGTGCGTACCGAAGCATTTCCGCCATGGGTACCAGGGCATTGATGATCTGTTTTTCATCCTCGGAATCCATTCCCAGAACCCGGCCACGTCTTGAATTAAGGTCACCCATGATATCACCGGTACTGTCGTCCGGCACTTTTACGGCAACTTTCATGATCGGTTCAAGCAAGGTCGCTTTGGCATCAACCGCCGCATTTTTAAAGGCAAGTGTACCGGCCATTTTAAATGCCATTTCAGAAGAGTCAACTGAATGATAAGATCCAAAATCAACGGTTACGCGAAAGTCCACACAGGGAAATCCTGCAAGAATCCCTGATTGAGACGCTTCTCTAACGCCGGTTTCAACGGCGGGAATATAGTTTTTAGGGATAACACCGCCAACGATTTTATCGACAAACTCAAATCCGGATCCGCTTGGCAGAGGTTCCAGAACGATCCAGCAGTCACCATACTGACCGTGTCCACCAGATTGTTTTTTATGTTTACCCTGAACACGGACCTGTTTTTTAAAGGTTTCGCGATATGCAACTTTCGGGGTTTCAATACTCATGCCCACATTGAATTTTCTCTGGATTTTTTCTGCAGTGATTTCTATATGAACAAGTCCTCTGCCTGAAAGAACCGTTTGTTTGGTTTCTTCATTTCTTTCAAGTTTCAGTCCGGTATCTTCTTCAAGTATTTTTCTGACAGCCTCGTGAATTTTGTCTTCATCACTTTTTGCTTTGGGAGAAATAGCAAACGAGATGACAGGCGGCATGGGTTCAGGTGCCGGGATCTGGATCTCCTGTCCACTGGTCAGGGTATCGCCGGTCAGCGTGTTTTTAAGTTTTGCCACGGCCACAATGGAACCGGGCAGGGCGCTGGTAATTGTTTTTTGTTCTTTACCGGCAATCTCAAGAAGTTGTGAAAATCGTTCTTTATTGTTTTTAGTAATATTTTTGATATTGCCTTCTTTACCCAAAGTTCCTGAAATCACTCTGAAAAGAGACAAGCGGCCTGCGTATGGATCAACAATGGTGTTGAACACGAAACCGCAAAATTCCGCATCGGGATCCGGGCTGATGGATACTTCATTGCCATCTGCGTCAAGAGCTGTCCAGTCACCCCTGTCCAGCGGAGACGGCATATAGTCATTGATGATATCCGGAACCAGGTCAACACCGATACCCATGGTTGCTGACGCACAGATGGCAGGGTAAAATTCTGCTTCAAGTATCCCGTTTCTGAAAGCGGCTTTAAGTTCATCTTCGGTAAGCTCTTCACCTTCGAGATATTTTTCAAGCAGGTCATCATCCAGCTCTGCTATGTTCTCAACAAATTCTTCTTTGAGCATTTCAATGTCTTCAGCCATATCTGCAGGCACATCGGTTTTGCTGGCTTTTCCGTCGGCATCAAATTCGAATGCATCACCGGAAATAATATTGACATATCCTTTAAAATCGTTTTCTGATCCAATGGGATAGCAGATAGGGATTATTTTTTTCTTTAAAGCTGTTTTGGATGCATCAATACAGGTGTCATAGTTTGCCCGTTCACGATCTAATTTGTTGACAATTACAAATCCCGGCAGGTTATATTCCAAGGCACAGGCTGCGGCATCTTCAGTCATGGCAGAAGGACCGCCGACACCGTCAATGACGAATGCCATACAATCGGCCACGGGAAAACATGTTTTAGAAGCTGAGAAAAAATTCTGATCACCAGGAGTATCCATCAATGTAATTGTATGCTTATTGTGCGTATATTTGATGAATGATGTATTGATACTCTGCTGTTTTTTTGTCTCTTCAGGCTGGAAATCCATGACGGTGTTGCCTTCTTCGACTTTTCCAAGTCGGTTGGTAACTCCGGCTTTAAACAACATAGCCTCAGCAAGAGTTGTCTTGCCTGCACCTCCATGGCCAGCCAAAGCCACATTTCTCATGGTTTTGATTTCTTCGCTCATTACTGCTCCTTATAAACAATTAATAAAAAGTTATAATTAAATAATAGAATTTTGTTAAAATTCATAGCCTTAATTTAATTTTTTTTTGAAATTCAAAGATATAATATATTCTTTATTGCCCTTGGGACCCAAAATCGGTGAGTCAATCACTTGATTCACCTGGTATCCGCGGTTATCAAAGAAACACTTAATATCGTCTATAACAGCATTTCGAATTTCAGGGTCCTTGACCACACCTCCTTTTTTAACATTTTTTTTCCCGGCTTCAAACTGTGGTTTGATAAGTGCCAGGATCAGCGTGCCGGATTGCATGAATTTTTCAGCGGCCGGTAGCACCACTTTCAAGGAAATAAAGGATGTGTCTGCCACGATAACATCCATTTTTTCGTTGATTATTTCATATTCAAGATGGCGGATGTTGGTACGCTCTATAACCGTAACCCTTGAATCCTGTCGCAAAGACCAGTCAAACTGACCATAACCGACATCCACGGCATAAACTTTGTTTGCCCCGTACTGAAGCAGACAGTCGGTAAAACCACCGGTTGACGCACCAATGTCCATACAGACACAGTTTTTTACAGAAACCGGCAGGCTTTTTAATGCCTGATTAAGCTTAAGTCCGCCACGGCTGACAAATGGATTGTCATCCTGCTTGACCTTAATAACAGCATCATCGTCAACCTGCGTGCCTGATTTATCAACCGGTGTATCATTGACCAGAACCTTTCCGGCCATGATCAAAGACTGGGCTCTCTGACGGGATTTGACCAATCCTTTTTTAACCAGCAGAGAGTCAATCCGGGTTTTATGTTGCCTGGGCTTACTCACTACCGGATCCCTGCAAGGTTAATGCAGCATTGACGATGGCCGTTGCATCAACATGGTAGTCCTTGCGCAGAATGTTCTGGGGACCATGTTCTACAAATGTATCTTGAATACCGATACGCTTCATGGCAAAATCTGTGATACTGTTTTCACATAGCATTTCCAGTACAGCGGATCCAAACCCTCCATCAAGCACGTGTTCTTCAACCGTTATGATTTTATCTGTTTTTTTGATCCATTCGATGACCAGCGTCTTATCCAGTGGTTTAACAAAACGGGCATTAATAAGAGCGGCACTCACCCCTTTTTTGGCAAGCGAATCAACAGCCACCTGCGCCTCTGTTACAGATTTTCCAATGGCAACGATAACAAGGTCTTTGCCCGGGCTGATCAGTTGCGCCTTGCCAATATCAATGGGTCTGGGAGTTTCTTCAATATCAACGCCTTCGCCGGATCCCCTGGGATATCGGATGGCAGAGGGTCCATCGTGTCTAACGGCAGTTTCCAGCATCCTGGCCAGTTCGTTTTCATCCTTTGGCGCCATTACCACCATGTTGGGCATGCATCTCAGATAGGAATAATCAAAAAGCCCGTGATGTGTCGGCCCGTCCTCCCCGACGATTCCCCCACGGTCAAGGGCAAATATGACGGGATGAGCATCGATGCAGACATCATGCAGAATTTGATCAAACGCCCGTTGTAAAAATGTAGAGTATATGGCAACAACAGGTTTAGAACCCTTTGATGCAAGACCTGCAGAAAATGTAACAGCGTGCTGTTCTGCAATTCCAACATCGAAAAATCGTTTGGGAAACGCGTTAGAAAAACCCAGTAAACCAGTGCCTTCAGGCATGGCGGCCGTAACGGCAACAAGCTTGTCATGGGCATGACCCAGGCGGATCATCTGTGATCCAAACACCTGTGTATAACTGGGGAATCCTGAACAGGTGTTTGGGCTTTCGCCCGTATCAACGGCAAAACAACCAACACCGTGAAAATAAACAGGATTCTTTTCTGCGGGTGGGTATCCCTTGCCCTTTTTCGTGGTAACATGCAAAAGAACGGGCTCTTTGGGATTTTTGATATTGGTCAGGATATCTATCAGATGATCAAGATTGTGACCGTCAATGGGACCAAAGTAATCAAAGTTAAACGCTTCAAACAGCATGCCGGGGGTAATAAACGTTTTAAACGATTCTTCTGAGCGCTTTGCAATATTGTAAATATCATCCCCGATTTTGGGCAAAGATTTCAGGAAGGCTCCAAACTGATTTCTCATGGTTTGAAGATACTTGGCTGAAAATGTCCGGCTTAAAAAGGAGGATAATGCGCCGACATTGGGTGAGATGGACATATCGTTATCATTGAGTATGACGATCAGATTGCGTTTCAGATCGCCCGTCTGGTTGAGCCCTTCATATGCAAGTCCGGCGGTTAAAGATCCATCTCCGATCACGGATATCACATCGGATGGATCATTATTTAAGTATTTGGCATAACAGACTCCCAGGCCGGCAGATATGGATGTGGAAGAGTGTCCAACGGTAAACCCGTCATAATCGCTTTCTTTTATTTTTGTAAATCCGGACAGGCCTTTATACTGACGAAGCGTGTCGAACGCATCATTTCTTCCTGTTAAAAGTTTGTGCGCATAGGACTGATGACCGACATCCCATATCAATGTATCCTGGGGGAGATCAAAAACATAATGAATGGCAAGTGTCAGCTCCACGGCGCCAAGACTGGATGCCAGGTGTCCACCGTTTTTTGAGACAACATCGATAATACGGTCCCGGATCTGGGAGCCCAGTTTTTTTAACTCATCCCGAGACAGGGATTTAATATCTTTTGATGTATTTATCTGTTCAAGCAGGTTCAAGTTTTTATAACCTTTATTATTATAGTATTCTTTATTTAGCGGTCACGGTTAACAATATAATTGGCAATCTCCTTTAACGGTTCCGTTGCAGTCCCTTTAAAAAAATCAAGAGCTTCCAGCGCTTGATCAACCAGTTGCCGTGCATATCGTTTAGAGTCTTCAAGCCCGATGATAGCCGGAAAGGTCATTTTATCATTTAAAATATCCGATCCGGACGCTTTTCCCATTACCTCAGGGTTGCCTTCGATGTTTAATATATCATCCACCACCTGAAATGCCAGACCAATTTTGTCTGCATAGGTAAGCAGTTTTTTTGTTTGCAGGGAAGATGCGTTGGCTGACAGAGCACCTGATTCCACACTGACACGGATCATTTTTCCTGTTTTCAGGGAATGAATTTTTTTTAAATGTTCCAGTGAATTATGGCAGTTGCTTGTCTGGGCCTGCATGTCAAGCATCTGGCCTTCAACCATACCGTTTGTTCCGGCGGCACTGGCTATTTTCCCGACAAGCTGGAGGCGGATTTTGTCTTCCGGATAGATGTCAAAAAAGTTGCGTGGTTGTGATATCACAGAAAAAGCCTGGGTTAAAAGGGCGTCTCCTGCCAGGATCGCTGTGGCTTCTGAAAATTGTGTGTGACAGGTTGGCAAACCACGTCTCAGGTCATCGTCATCCATGGCCGGCAGGTCATCATGGATCAGCGAGTATGTATGTATCATTTCAATAGCCAGGGCAGGGGGCAGGGCGATTAAGGGGTTTTTGCCGATCACACCCGCCGCTGCCATACACAAAATAGGGCGCAACCTTTTGCCGCCTGCCATCAGGGAGTGTGCCATGGCCTGTACAAGTTCGCGGTCCTGTCCGTAGTACAGAAGAATTTTTTTCAAATAATCATTGATCAGGGCCTGTTTTTCAGCCAGGTATGGTTTGAGTTCAAATGCCATCTTAATCTTTTTCAAACGGCACTTTTTTAACACTGCCATTCTCATCTTTTGTTAAAAGCGAAATCTTTTTCTCTGTTTTGTCCAGAAGGTCCATACAGAATTTGGATTGTTTGATTCCAAGTTCATATTGTTTTACAGCTTCTTCAAGCGGCAGTTCTCCGGATTCCATATTTTTTACAATTTTTTCAAGTTCGTTAAGTGCTTCATCGAAAGTTTTCTTTTTAGCCATCTGCTTTTTCAACCTTTGCTGTCAGGTGTCCGTTGGATAGAATGATTTCAACTTTATCATTGGACCGGACATCGCCTGTCGTTTTAATGATTTTATGATCAGGAATGGTTCGGGTGATACTGTATCCCCGATGAAGAATTTTATCAGGATTCAGAGAATCCAGTTGGGAATCTGCAATTGATAGTCGGGATCTGTTTTTTAAAATAATAGAATCGGTCAATCGGCAGAGCCTGTCGGTTGTGAATAGGACGTGGTCGCGATGTTGGTTACATTTTTGTGTAAGATTACAGGAATGTAGATTTCGTGTCAGCAATTGACAGGTTTTCTGCAAAAAAGTTACCCGGTTTTCAAATGACGTGGAAAGTCTGGTTTGATAGTCCTCAAGCAATAACCGGTAATTGTAGAGAATCAGTTCAGGGGATTTCAATCGTGATGCCAGAGTCGATACGTGTCGTTTGCAGTCCTGTAGTCCGGTTTTTATCGATCGGTTCAATCGGTTATTATAATTGGCAACATTGTATATAAGTTCCTGTTTATCCGGAACAGCCAGTTCGGCAGCAGCTGATGGTGTGGGAGCACGAAGGTCAGCCACAAAATCAGCAATGGTAAAGTCGGTTTCATGCCCAACACCGGTGATAACCGGGATAGTACATTCAAAAATGGCCCTGGCAACAGGTTCACTGTTAAAGGCGTGCATGTCTTCAAGGGATCCGCCGCCACGGGCAAGAATGATTACATCCGGTTTTGAAGTCTGCTGTGCAAGATCAAGCGCCTGACATATTTGCGTGGGAGAACCTTCTCCTTGAACTTTAACAGGGATGATATCCAGACAAATATTGTTAAATCGGCGTTTTGAAACATTGATAATATCTTTAACCGCTGCACCGGTGGCTGAAGTGATAATACCGATTTTATCAGGTAAGAACGGAATGCTTTTTTTGAATTTTTCTTCAAACAGACCTTGTTTGTGAAGTTTTGTTTTAAGTTGTTCAAAAGCGATCTGCATCGATCCTGTGCCATCGGGTTCAATGTGTTCAAATACAAGCTGGTAAGCACCGCGCGGTTCATAGAGTGTAATTCTGGCAAGACCAAAAATTTTCATACCATTTTCAGGATGAAATTTTAAGTTTCGTTTTTGATTTTTAAACATGACAGCCTGTATAACGGACTGTTTGTCTTTCAGGGTAAAATATGAATGTCCGGATACAGGAACGCTGTAATTGGAGATCTCGCCGGTAACCCAGATGAAAGGAAATGTATCTTCCAACAGGGTTTTAATTTTCCGGGTCAGTTTGGAAACCGTATAAATATGTCCAGTATTATTTTCTGCCATTCGTACTCAAATCACTTTGTGTATTATGCAAAGTCTGTATATATAAAACAATGGTATGGTTTTAACAATAAAATTATTATATTTCAAACGTCCAACACCGTGGGGTTAAAAATGGTTGGGTTGTATGGTAGAAACCAACCCATAGGTAATGTCTGATAATATATATTATGTTAACTTTTTAGAATGGTGTCAAAAAACAGGTTATCAGGTTATAATGCGTTTAACCGATTCGTAATCTTGAAATCTCCCTATTCCGTGTTATATTAGTCTAAAAATTAAATACCCTTTTGGAGGAACAATTATGAATGCTCAAACTTCTTTTTCAAAAAACGCGGTTCTCGTAAAAACAAATACTTTTATTCGAAGCGTTTATAACTGGATGGCTGTCGGTCTTGGTTTGACCGCCATTGTTGCGTATGCCGTTGCCGGTCAAATGATGGCCAACCCGGCATTTTTTCAGACCATGCGAACTCTTTTCTGGGTTCTGGTGATTGCAGAGCTTGGATTTGTATGGTACCTGAGCGCCCGGATTCAAAAGATACGGGCATCAACTGCAACCATGCTGTTTGTTGTATATGCGACTCTTAACGGTGCTACTTTGTCTTTTATTTTTCTTGCGTACACTATGACCTCTATTGCATCGACCTTTTTTATCTGTGCATCGATTTTCCTGGCATGCAGTATTTATGGAATGGTGACTAAAAAAGATCTCACTTCTTTGGGTGGTTTCATGATGATGGGTTTAATTGGTATTATCATTGCCACTGTTGTGAATATTTTTCTGCAAAGCAGCGCCATGCAGATGATAATCGCCTATATCGGTGTGGTCGTATTTATCGGGTTGACCGCTTATGATACCCAAAAGTTGAAGACCATGGCTGTCTCACTGCCGGACAATGCTACCGGTGCAATGGTTCGCAAAGGTGCCATAATAGGTGCTTTGAACCTATATCTCGATTTCATCAATCTGTTTATAATGCTGCTGCACATTTTTGGCGGAAGCCGGGATTAAGCAACTCTGCTTAAAAGAAAAGTTGTTTTGATTAACAAAAAAAGCTGAATGAGTATAAGTTAACTCATTCGGCTTTTCTATTTATAGATTGTTTTTAATGCTGTTGCAGATTTTAGAACAATAGGTTTCTATCAACTCCTGGTCCGGACCTTCCACCATGACGCGTATCATCGGTTGTGTGCCGGAATAGCGAACCAGCACCCTTCCCTGGTCACCTAATTTTTGCTCAACAGACTCAATTGTGTCTGCAATTGCCCTGCTGGCCGTATAATCAGGTCTGGAATTGTCCACATCCACATTCATAAGGATCTGAGGGTAAACCGTCATGATCGAGCCCAGTTCGGACATGCTTTTTTTCTTGGTCATCAAGACTTCGATAAGTCTGAGAGCGGAAAGTATCCCGTCACCCGTGGAATGATCCCTTAAAAAAATCATATGGCCGGAATCTTCACCGCCAATCACGGCATTGGTTCTTTGCATCTCTTCTAAAACCTTACGATCGCCGACACCCGCCTTGATATGCTCAATGCCAAGGCCATCTAAGGTTTGCGTAAGTCCTATGTTGCTCATGATTGTACTTACAAGTATGTTGTTTTCAAGCCTGTTGTTTTCAAGGGCAAATTTTGCACATATGGCAAGGATGCAATCGCCGGTGATCTGACAGCCCTTCTCGTCCACGACAATCAGCCGGTCAGCGTCTCCGTCAAAGGCAATCCCGAGGTCTGCTTTTTCTTTCAAAACCGCAGTTCGCAGATCGTTGGTGTGTTGTGATCCGCAATTGTCATTAATATTTGTACCATTGGGCTGGTCATGGATAAAGGTAGATTCAAAAAGATCAGGGCTAAAAATAAAGTGTCCGATTTTTGACGCTGCCCCGTTCGAGCAGTCGATCACCAGTTTTAATTTGCCCTGTGGTTTCTTAAAAGGAAACTTTGACATCAGGAACTTTGAGTATCGCTCCAAACTATCTGAAATAATGGATATTTTCCCGGCCTGAGACCGTGGAACACTCTTGTTCCCCAGGATAAAATCTTCTATCGAGGTTTCCTGTTCGTCGGTCAGCTTTATTCCACCATGTCTGAAAATTTTGATCCCATTATCCTGAAAGGGATTATGCGAGGCTGAAATGACGATACCGGCACCGGCACTCTCCATATCCTGACACAGAAAGGCGATACCCGGAGTCGGGATAACCCCGGCCAGCTGGACATCAATTCCGGTGCTGGTCACGCCTGCGCTTAGAGCGGCTTCAAGCATATCCCCGGAAATCCTGGTATCTTTGCCGATAATAACATTTGAAAAACCCTTTTCTTTGCAGAATAGGCCCACAGCCTGCCCTGTTTTGAGGGCAATCTCACACGTCATTGGATGTTGGTTGGCGACCCCGCGGATGCCATCGGTTCCAAAAAGCTGTCCCATATCTATTATCCTGTTATATGATCAGTTTTGAGCTGATATCGGTTTGAACGGATCTCAGCCAATTGGTGCCAAGCTCACACTCTTCAGATGTCAGATGATTAATGCTTGTGATGTAATTTTTGTTATCTGTTTGCGCATGATTTTCCATCAAACGAATAAAGCTTTGTCCATTATTGTGGGCAACACTATTATTCATGGCTTTCTCAAATGTATCGATACATTTGTTTTTTTGGGCAAGAGCCCTATCATGAGCTTCGATAACTGCTGAGCTGTTTTTATTTTTTAAAACCACTTTTTTTGAAATTAGCAGCTTTTTTTGAAAATCTTTAAATCGAGAAATCCGTTCCTGAATACAGCAGATTAGCATGTTCTGCATGCCTGATAGTAAAAGGCGTGACAAATCATTCCCAACAAACAGCGTTCGAATATTTTCATACCACGATTTCAGTGCAATAAGCGATGCGATGTAGTCAACATTATTATTAAAGATGTGCGTGATATTTTTATAAACATAGGCTTGTCGATGCATGGATATGTCTTTAAAAATCATCCCCAACATCAGTCTGTCCGGCCGAAGTTCATTTTTTCGAATGATGGATCCGGCTGCTGTGGTGCATCCGTATTCTATTTTAACAGGGCCGACAAGTCCGCCCTGCCCACCTAAAAAGATGGGTCGAGATTTAAGCATGACACCCCGTGCGACGTCACCCAGCATGGAAGCGGTTGCCTTGTCCTGGTTCGGCGAATAATTAAAATGGATAAATGAAGAGCCCACTTCGGAATGGTCTTTTCGGCTGGTACCCCCAGCCATAAAGCAGTCGCAGAAATTGATCAGACTGCCAAGCGTCACAAAGGGGAACAGGATGGTCTGCTTGAGTCCAACGGTATGTGCGGCATTGGCCTGTTCCTCAAGGATGGTGCCCTCCCTGACATGAGCGCCGGATCCAAATGTGTTGTCACCGGCAAAAACAGCCTTTCGAAATAACCCGCCGTTCAATTGGCAGTTGGCACCGACATAGGTATTTTCCAGCGTTACAGGTGCTTCGAAACCAAGGCGGCAATTGTCAAGTATCAAGGTGTCGGAACCGATAATTTTGGTGCCTGAAAACAGCACGACATTGTTCCCTGAAATTCTGTCCGGATTGACATCTTCCGATATATAGACAGTTTCCGGGTTGGGTATTTGAACCCCTTTTTCTTGAAGTATGCGAACAAGATTGCTTTTCATGAATGTATAGATAATGGTCTGGGCAAGTTTTTGTCAAGGTATTTTATGCGTCGGGCTTGACCCGATAGCACTGATTGGCGTATGTTGTGTCCAAATTTCCAAGTTTTTTCCACAGGAGACCATCTCATGAGAACAACGCATCTGAAAGACTGCGCAGCCTATCAACATCTATTACAGATAGCTGACAAAAAAACTGCATCATCACTGAATCTGAAACGATTGACTGCCCAGGCAGATCGGTTCGAAAAATACTCTTTGCAGAACAGTGGAATTTTTTATGATTACTCAAAGCAACGATTGGATGATGAAGTTCTGAATGAATTGATAGCCCTGGCTAGAGAAAAAGAGGTGAAAAAGCAGTTTAAGAGCATGTGTGACGGTAAGGTTGTCAATGCAACCGAAAACCGCGCAGCCCTCCATACCGCAGCCCGAAATTATACAGACAATACCATTAAAATTAATGGGGCTAACATAAGCAGACAAATTAATGATGTGAACCGGGACATAAAAAGATTCACCGGAAAAGTACATGATCAGACCATCGTAGGTTCAACCGGCAAACCTTTTACAGATGCGGTGATTATCGGTATTGGCGGGTCCTATCTGGGGTGTGAGTTTGTTTACTCTGCATTAAAAGTCTTTTCAACGCCAAATATGAATTTACATTTTTTACCCAATGTGGATATTGATAATTTTGGTCAGATTATAAAACAGATTGATCCTGAAAAGACTCTTTGGATCGTTATCTCAAAATCCTATACTACCACGGAAACCATGGCCAATCTAAAGCAGGTTACAGGATTTATAAAATCTTGTAACATCAATATAAAAGATCATCTGGTTTCAATTACCGCCAAGGGTAGTCCAGGGGACGATGCAACCGCTGATATGCTCGCCACCTTTCACATGTTTGATTTTATCGGTGGCAGATATTCGGTAACATCAGCCGTTGGGGGCCTGCCTTTAAGCCTTGCATTTGGTTTTGATATATTCGAACGTTTTCTAAAAGGCTGCTGCCAGATGGATGACCATGCCATAACAGCACCTGAACATGATAATATCCCGCTTCTGGCAGCGTTGATCAGTATCTGGAATTCCCATTTTCTGTCCTGTTCAGCCCAGGCAATTATCCCCTATTGCAGCGCTTTATCAAAGCTTGCGCCCCATGTTCAACAACTATACATGGAAAGTCTGGGTAAAAGTGTAACCACCACAGGCGATTTTATTGATTATCCTTCGGGAGTCATCATATTCGGGGAACCCGGAACCTGTGCACAGCACTCTTTTTTCCAACTGGCACATCAGGGGCTTGCATTCCCGATAGAGTTCATTGGTGTGGTGAATCCGGTATATGATGGGGTCCAGAACGTATCAAAAGGGGTTACCAATCATCAGGAATTATGGGCCAATATGATTGCCCAGGCAAGAGCGCTGGCTATCGGTCGAACAGATGATGTTGATAATGCGCGGTATTGTGGCGGGAACAGACCGTCATCTACCATTATTATTGAAGATTTGTCTCCCCAAAATATCGGCAGGTTGTTGTCATTTTATGAAGCGCGCACTGTTTTTGAAGGTTTTATTCTTGATATTAATCCGTTTGATCAGTTCGGTGTGGAACTTGGAAAGGTGTTGGCATCGGATATCAGAGACGAGGTGGCCAAAAAAAACAGGGCTGCCGGTCACAGTTTTGATAACCTGGATACGGCAGCCAAATTTTATCTGGATCTTTTGTTTAAGAAAAAATTATAAGTACTTATAGATGGCACTGCCCCATGTCAGCCCAGCACCAAGTCCGACAAAAAGGACTATATCTCCGGGTTTACCAATACGCTCTTTTTCCATGGCCTCATGCAGGGCCAGAGGGATACTGGCCGCTGTGGTGTTGCCGTATTTTTGAATGTTGTGGAAAATTTTATTGTCATCAATCTTTAAGAATTGTCCCAGGGCCTGGTTTATTCTCATATTGGCCTGGTGAGGAACGATAAGATCGATATCTTCCAGAGATAATCCTGCTTTTACAAGCGATTCGTTGATTACCTGTGGTAGCATGCGGACTGCCTTTTTAAAAATGGCAGGTCCGTCCATGACCGGATAATATCTTGGATCATCGGTGGGGACGCCCGGAGGACATCTTATGGGCTCCCTTGAAGCGGGTAGTTCCGTCATCAAGGCATCAGCCAGATTTCCGTCAGCATGAAGTGACGATGCAAGAACACCGGCTTCTTCTTCGGTGTCAACTGCTTCAATACATACCGCGGCTGCTCCGTCACCGAAAATGACTGTCACATCTCGACCCCGTGTTGTCTTATCAAGTCCGGAAGAGTGGACCTCTCCGCCTACCAGCAATATTTTTTTGGCCATCCCGGTTTTTATGTATGCGTCCGCTGTGGCAAGGCCATATAAAAAGCCTGTGCATTGCTGGCGAATATCCAGGGCAGGTGTCGAGTTCAGTCCAAGTTTGGCAGCAAGAAGGCAACCACAACCCGGAAACATGATGTCCGGACTAAGTGTGGCGAAAATTATGAAATCAAGATCATCAGCAGTCCATCCGGCCTTCTCAAGGGCCTTGACCGATGCTTCGTATCCTAAATCAGAGGATCCGGTAACCTTGTCCGGTTCAATCCAGTATCGTTGCACAATACCGGTCCGCTGTTTGATCCATTCATCGGAGGTATCCATTAGTTTTTCAAGATCATGGTTTGTTACCAGATTGTCAGGAACATGAATCCCGGTTCCTCTTATAATACTTGTCTTCATGGAAGCTTCCTTAGTTGTAAAATAATCATATTGATAAATCCTGTTTACTGCTATATTATGCACGCCTTATAATACTAATTTTGTGTTTAGGCAAGAACCTTAACGAAAAGGCAGTTTTTAAAAAGTAATAAATCGTGATTATTCAATCTCTCATACTTGCGTTCGGTCTTATACTATTGTACGCCGGTTCGTCCCTTCTGGTGGAAGGTGCTGCAAGTACGGCAATCATGTTAGCCGTTAGACCGGTTATTGTCGGGTTGACCGTCGTCTCTCTGGCAACTTCCGCTCCTGAACTTCTGGTCAGTCTCATTGCTGCGTTTAAGGGTTCCGGTGGTATTTCGCTGGGAAACATACTTGGCAGCAATGTTATTAACATCGCATTGGTACTTGGGGTCAGCGCTGTCATTAAGCCGGTTTTTATCCAAAAGCGAATTATTAAAACTGAACTACCCTACATGATTTTTATCTCGCTCGTATTCTGGTTATTATGTGTAGACGGGCTGATAAACCATGTTGACGGAATTATTCTTTTATCTCTCCTTTTAGTTTTTTTGGTTTACGGAATTGCCACAGCTAAAGAAAATGGCGGGCGTGATACCAGAGAACCCATTAATACGTCCTCTATTTTAAAAAATACCGGATTTATTCTGGCCGGTATCGTTATGCTGGCATTCGGGGCAAAATTTGTTGTCCAGGAAGCCATCGTCATCGCTGAAAGCTTTGGATTGTCGCAAACATTTATTGGAATTTCTGTTGTGGCGTTGGGGACATCTTTGCCGGAGCTTGCCACCTCTGCCGTTGCAGCGGCAAAAGGCGAAAGCGACATCTCTGTCGGCAATGTTGTGGGGTCCAACCTGTTCAACATATGTCTGGTTATGGGTGTGGTCGGCATTCTTAATCCTATGAAGATTGAAAACTCTCTTCATTTTTTCCAATTTCCTTTTATGGTATGTCTCAGTATCGCACTGGGAGTAATTGCATTAATAAAACAAAGAATTTCCAAAAGGACAGGATTTGGTTTTATAACCTTATTTGTAGTCTATATTCTTGTTTCGTATTCAAATTAGTGTTGACAATTTCGTCATTTTTTGATTTTCTTCCTTGCATGGTGAGTCAAATCTATTGTATGAAGTGAACAGGACGGTAATTTCTCCTTATATATAAGAGGCGCATAATGGCAGACTCGGTAAGACTTCTGATCGTAGATGACAATGAGGATATCCTGTCTACCTTTTATGAATTCTTCAATTCAATGGGCTATGAAGTAAAAACAGCTGTTGACGGATTTGCAGCCTTAAAGATAATGAGAGAGAAACCGGACATTTTCGATTGTCTTATCACGGATCTCGTGATGCCCAACATCAGTGGTGTGGGGTTGATCTCAATAGTAAAAAAAGAGTACCCGCTTTTAAAAATAATTGCCATGACCGGCTATGGCGATCAGCCGGGAGCACTTGCTTCCGAAGCTGAAGCAGATGTTGTGTTGTTTAAACCCATTGATCTGTTTAAGATAGAAAATACCGTGTCCGAACTGTTAAGCACAGATGGTAAAAAATAAAAACACGTAATAACCAAGAATTGAAATTATGACTACACCGTTAATTGGCGTCAGTAAATCGATTTTAAAGATAAAAGAACTGATTAATCATGTGGCCAATACGTGCCTGAATGTCTTAATCACTGGCGAGACGGGTGTTGGTAAAGAGGTGGTTGCTCAAAGTCTGTATGCAGAATCCGCCCGATCCACAAAAAATTTTGTAAAGATTAATTGCGCAGCATTGCCTGAAACCCTTCTTGAAAGCGAACTGTACGGGTATGAAAAAGGTGCATTTACAGGGGCTCACCGGAAACGTCCCGGTAAATTTCAGACCGCTGACAAGGGCGTATTGTTTTTAGATGAAATCGGCGATATGCCATTGTCGTTGCAATCGAAAATGCTCCATGTTCTTCAAAGCGGTGAATTTTCTCCGCTGGGTTCTGATCAGGAATTTAAAACAGACGTATGGGTGATCGCAGCTACGAATCATAATCTTGAAGAAAGTATTTCGAAAAAAATGTTTCGAGAGGATCTGTTTTACCGATTGAACATCATTAAAATTGATATTCCTCCTCTAAGATACAGAAAAGAAGATATACCTTCTCTGATTGAATACTACTTCAGGCTCTATAAATCAGAATATCCTGAAAATGCCGGCACCAAACCTGACTCAGCCGTGCTTGAAAAATTGTGCAACTATCCGTGGCCGGGAAATGTCCGCCAGCTGCAAAATTGCATAAAAAAACAGATGGTACTCAATTCCTGGGAAAAAATATTTGATGAACTGCCTAAAGAAAAATCTGATGTTCAGGTTGAGACGCCGCAGGGTGCCAATGTAAACGGCGCATATCCGGCAGCGATTAATCCTGAATTTGCAAACAGCAGAACCCACATTATCTCCGAATTCGTAGACCTGTCCACGAGCAGTGAAAAACTTTTTGAAGATATCTCGTTAAAGAAGATTAAAAAGCTGGCTTCTGATCGGGTTGAAAAAGAGGTGATTACCTTCGTACTTGAAAAGGTAGGCTGGAATCGATCCCGTGCATCAAAAATATTAAAAATCGTATCCATTCACGGGGTGAAGCAGGCAAACCCGATCAGATCCAAGATAGATC
>CAZLTD010000089.1:0-24325 GCA_964562385.1 uncultured Desulfobacula sp. | reverse complement strand
TCTTGTTTAAGACCCGCTCTTTCGATTTCTCACTGACTAATTTTCAAAGATCAAAAAAAAACTCCCCGAAGTTCGTGTTTCTGGTGCCCCTCGAGAAGACCGGCGTATAATGCATGAAAACAAAATTTTTGTCAAACCTTTTTTTCATAAAAATTTAAAAAAGTTTTTATCTGGCTGAATTAATAGACGATTTAATCTGGCAAAAATGCCTCAATCATAAGAGCTACCTGCTATTTGACCTTCCAAGACCTCTAAAAACCCCTATTCACTGCCAATCAAATAAATTTTGAGGCCCAAAGGCCCAAAGGAGATTTAAGCCTGCCCCTGATACTATTTGAGACCCCGGATCCAAAATACAGCGACATTTAGTGAGTGCATGCTTTTTAAGTGACCTTCTATTTTTGGATGCGTCGTGAAATATTCGGCTAAACCAGACAATTCAATAACCCCAGTCCCCAGTGGCAGTCACAGCACGGGACATCATTAATATAACAGTCCTGGGTAAAAGGAGCTTCCAATACATAATCACACCGCTTTTCACACCAGGCGTGACAATTGGGATAATCATATCTCTTCACGTTCTTCCTGAACCTTGCGTATGCGGCATCATTCCAGATACTTTTTAAAGGGGTATGATTCACATCACCGAAATAGAAAGGATCCACATGCTTGGTATCTCCCATGCGCACGCATGAATAGTTGTGCCACAGAAAATAGCAAGGGGATACCTGCCCCTGCCAGGAGACAAATACCGTGTTTTCTTCCACAAACCTGCAAAAGCGGTCTGTTTTAGGCCGGATCCGGGGCAGGGTCAGTAACACCCCGTTCTTTTCTGAACATGCCATGGCCTTATCAAAAATCATCCTGATCTTTTCATACTCCCCGGGTTGTTCCGACAGCAGGTGAAACAGGTTGACATACAGATCATTTTCAAGTGCCTGGTTTTTAAACTGTGAAACCATGTCACACAGCATTTGCTCTTTTGGAGTGTTGTAAAACTTTACCATATTGGGAGAATAGGACATCATATCCAGATCTTTTTGTGCAGCTTTCTGTCTGAATGCTTCAAATAGTTGTTTTGCCTTGTGGGAATTGTTTAAAAAAACCTGCTCTTTTTCCAAATCCTTTTCATAGGCAGTCAAATGGCTGACAATGACAAAATCAAGTCCGCGCCGGCCTGCCCACTGGACAACATCGGGCAGCTCTTCAAGATTTTTTTTCATCAGGACAAATTCAATCCCGACAGATAATCGATTGTCCGGGACCTGTTTTCTGGCATGAAAAACAGCATCCAGGGCCATGTCGATATCCGCCAGCGTGCCGCCGTTTCTGACCTGGTCGAAAAGCCCGGGTTTTACCGTGTCCACGGAAATACAGATTTTTGTCAAACCTGCCTTAAGCAGGTTGACCGCCTTTTCCCGGGTCAATAGTTTCCCATTGGTCTGGAAACCGATGGTGCTGCCCGGCGGGACAAGTGCGGCAGCTTCATTTATATAATGTTCCAACCCGGGATGGAGCAGGGGCTCGCCAACGCCGGTGAAAATCACCGATGACAGATGAGACAGCACAGGCTTGCATTGATCAAAAACATCATCAGACAAATCACCTTCCAGAATCCGGCAGCCTGCGGACTGCTTAACGCAGTAATCGCAATTATAGTTGCACCGGGTGGTCGGCTCAATCACCAGTCTTTCCGGAAATCGGGCTTGTGGCATGCTCCATCCTTTTAGTCTTTATACACCTATTAGTGGTGGCCTTTATTCCTTATTATATACAGTGTCCATCATAAGACCTTGATTTAGATCAAACAATCATTTATTTTTTCTGTCATGAAACCCAACAAACCTATATCGGGGAACACGCCCCTTGGATGATGCCGTTGACAAAATCATGGCGCTGTTCACCAGCATTAAAACAAACCCTTTTTTAACCAACGGCGTTGAGTGGATGGCCACACCCGGTGTCTGGCAGCTCCTGTTATGCTTTACAGGGGCTTCGTTTCTGATGATCTCCCGGCTGAGTGCCATTGAAAAAAACGGTTTTGAAGGCACACTGATCGGAACCCTTGTCATGCCCTATTTCTCAGGATTTCCCAACCTGTGCTTTGCATGGCTTTTGATCCAAAGCCACGGCAGCGGCCAGCTGGTACTGGAAAACTGCCTGGTCAACAATATCACCAATCTGACCCTGGTGCTTGCTGTTCCGGCCATATTCTGGGGAATCAACCTGAATAAAGGTGCCGATAAGTCGCCCATCGATACCCGGATCAACCATCTGTCGTTGTTATTGAGCATCCTGGCCCTTATTTTTTTCAGTCTGGCGATATATTTTGTTTCAAAGGACGGCCGTATCACCGCCCTGGACGGTATGCTGCTGGTGGGGATTTTTCTTTTCTGGCAGCTTTTTCACCTGTTCGATGTCTTAAAAAACAATACCCGGAAAAACCGACGGATAAAAAAACGGATCATCATTGACCTTATCATTATCGGGTTTTGCGCCTGGGGCGTGTTCTCAAGTATTAACGGTTTGATCGCCTGGATAAACACGTCTGGAACCGGCTTTTTTGCATCCTCCAACCTGGGGTTTTTAAGCGGTATTCTCATGGTTATCCCCAATGGATTTCTGGCAATTTACTATGCGGCCGCCAACCGGTCCGAGATTGCCTATTCTTCCCAGATCGGGGACTGCCACATCTGTATTCCCCTTTGTATCGGGATTTTTGCCATCTTCGCACCCATCACAGTACCGGCCCAGTTCTTTACCCCGCTGTTTATCCTGATAGCCGCAGCTGTTGGACATTTCGTCTTTACTATTATTACAGGGAGGCTGCCGCGGTTTGCAGGCATCGCCCTGGCAATCCTCTATGGATTTTTTATGTATAAAGAGATACTCTGATGATTGCTGTTTTTGCGGATGCATCCTCTATCATTCTGCTTGAAAAGGCCGGTCTTTTTGATCTGGTATTAAGCAACTATCACCTTATGATTGCGCCCCGGGTGCTAAAAGAAATCACCGCCGCAAACACCCCGGATGCGGACCGGTTTTCATTGTATGTGGCCCAAAAAAGCCTCCATGTTGTGGCCCCAGCCAGTTTAGATGGGATCAAAACGTTCCGTGACAGGGGGCTTGAAAAAATGGATCCGGGTGAAAGAGACACCATTTGTCTCTATCTTGAAAACAGCCGCGGCTTTCTTTTGACAGATGACGGCCAGGCTGCCAAATGGTGCTTTTCCAATGACCTGCCCTTTATAAATGCGCTTCTGATCCCGAAAATTTTCTGGTATGCTGATCTTATTAATAAGGATGCATGCGAAAAAGCCATGGCGCATCTTTGTACTCTTGGATGGTATTCAGACAAGATCAAGGCATTTGCCTTTGACTGCACCCGAAAGGATTTAGAAAAATTTGGCCCCGGATAAAAATACAATAACCACCCCACCCATTGACCCGGCTGCCTGGGACAGGAAGGCCAAAGCCTTTGCGGTTCGTTCCCACCGTCATTTATGGGGAAAAAACAACGAAGATCCCTTGGCCTACCTGTTCACCCGGGGGTTAAAAAACAGCTTTATCAAAGAGTGCTACCTTGGGTGGAATAAATTCGGCCAGGAGCGTCCCTGCCATACATGGGGTCTTGGAAAAACCCTTAAGAAAGCAGAAAAATTCCTCCTGCCTTCCGGGATTGTTATACCTTATATAAAGGATACGCTGTTAATTGGTATTTTTATTCATCCCTTTTGCGATGCGACACCGACAACCATCATGGTTCCCGGAAGCGGGTCTTGCAGCATGGTTTTTGGAAACAACAAGGACAGTGTTTGTGTCATTACAGATATTATTGACGGGCTTCTTCTTTTTCAGGAAAAAAAAGAGACCCACAGCGTGCTGATCCATACTGATTTAAGCCAACCCCCAGTACTGGAACACCTCTCTTTATTAGACCGGGCCGGTGAGGTGAAAATCTATCTGAAAGAAAACCAATCCGGGCCCGATGCGTTGACCAGCCTTGATCGCTTTGGCAAAAGAGCCTGCATCACCTACAAAACACAGACCGATCTTATAAAATAACGGCCTGCAGCACTTTACCCGCCACCGGCACTTATTTCATCGTTTCAATGGCGGGAATAGTTTTTCGCTTTTTTCGATGAATATTCACCACAATCACCCCTGTCACAATAAACCCGATGGATGCGGCCAGGTAAGGGGTAACAGTCTCACCCAGAAGCAGAACACTGAAAATAACCCCTGCCAGGGGCATGATAAATACAAAAGAGTGCAACGCCGTGGCCCCAAACCGTGAAAGCAGGCTGTTCCAGATAATAAACCCGAAAGATGCTGAAATAAATGACTGGTAGAATACGGCGGTGGCTACGGCCCCATCGATTTGAATGATCATCTGGTTATCCCAGAAAAAGGCGGCAATAAAAAAGAACGGCGTGGCAATACTCATGGGATACAATGTAATCTGCACAGGGTGGTAATCGGCTATAATCCGTTTCACATACACGGCGCTGGAACTCCACAGCACCACGGCAAACAAAACAATGACATCACCATCTCTCAGATCATTGGTAAGATTCTGGTCATCCAGCAGCAGACATAACACCCCGACAAACCCAAAGACAATGCCCAGCGCCTTTCTTAAGGTGATGGTGTCGTTGGGGATAAAAAAATGTGCCAGAATGAGCACGATAAAGGGCAGCGCATTTGCGATCAATACGCCGTGGGAGGCCGTGGTCCTGGCAAGCCCCTGGTAAAAGCAGGACAGCTGGACTGTAAAAATCGCCCCCAGGATAATCACCTGCCTGACCTGCCTGCGATTCAGCCTTAGTGATATTTTTTTATATTTTGCCCACAAAAAAATAGCCATTGCTGCCAGGGCAAATCGGATGCCCGCAGCAGTGAACCCCCCAAGACCTGTCAGGGCAAATTTGATGGCCACTGTATTGGCCCCGAATAAAATACATATAAAAATAGTCAATGCCGAAGCCTTGACGGTCATATCATTGTTTTGCAACGTGTACTCCGGTTTTTCAGGGTGAATGAATTTCGTTGGTATTTTCAACCTGACAAGTCTATAGAAATGAAATGAGCTGGTAAAGTGCTTTTTATCAAATATTAAAAATGACGATGTCCTGACAACTGCCGCAATCGGTTTATATTGCGGCAGTTGTCTTTAACAGACAGCCGGCCGATGAGGGAAGAGAATTACCGGCCGGCTGCCCGGGCACAAACATTATGTCTTAAACAAACTCAGCGGCGACGGACACAGCGCGTCCATGACTGCCAGGTCTTCTGCCGCACAATATCCCTTGGATATATAGCCCTCATCCACCGCTTTTTGTGTGAGTACCTGCAGATGGGTGTGATAAAACCAGTTGCCGTTTTCATGAAAATCACCGATCCAGGCAAATTCCCGACCAGCATCAATTTTTGTTCCGATGGCCGGCAGTTTCTCCCGGTTCAGATGACCGTAAAAAGAGTAAAATGTTTCAAAATCATCGCTTTCATGGGCCAGCATCACGTGAGCGCCGTAATTGCCATCCCCCTCTTCATAGCCTGAAAGAGCCACATGGGAGTCCAGCGGAGTGTCCACCGGTACGATGATATCCAGACCCAGGTGGTACCAGCGCTGTTCTTCCACCATCTGGGGGTATTGGGCCAACACCCTTCGTCTGTCTTCAATATAAGAGGCCACTCCCCAGGAAAAACGTCCCTTCATCTCTTTATCCAGCCATTTTTGAAATGACTTTTGATCCAGAACATCTACTTTATCAAAAACCGGGCTTTCAACCGACAGGTCCAGAATTAAGGGGTCACCTGTCAATCCCTTGAATAGAGGTTTGATATCCACTTTGTCACTATAGGCAATATAGGGGTATTTCATTATTTGTATCCTTCTTTTATGATACCGGAAAATCATTGGTTTTAATCAATCCTGAGACGTTCACAACCGGATGGTCATCTTCGATTTTAATATTGTCCGGAAATGAAAAATTGTCATTCAGGTTCTTATAATAATTTGTATCATAACACAATAATTTCACCTTTAGAGAATCCTCTTCCCGGATAAAAGATGTGTTCAGCCCGTAATCAACCTCACCCAAATCCGTGGCAATCATGTAACGGGGTATTTCACGGCCACTGCCTTCTCTTCTCACCATGGTGGCGATATCAATGACATCATGGGAATCGACGGGGTGAACCGTATTCCACTTATTTTGAACCGGCAGTCCCGCCACATAGAGGTGATGAAATTCAATACCGTTTTTGAGTATATTGTAAGCAAGATCATTGATGACGGTATCCATGTCATTTACCCCGCCCAGCAGCGGAACATTGCAATAGACAGTAATGCCCTTGTTGTTCAGGCGGCGGGCAAGTTTTTCATGGGCTTTGGTCAGCGAATCTTTATTCAGCAGCCATGTTTCGATTTCAAGACGCAGAGGATTGATTACCCGAAGATGGTTCAGGTCCCCAAGGGTATTGACCACCGCTCTTGTATAATCATTGGGAGATGTGATGAATTTGTTGCTGACAAGTCTCACCGCATTAACATGGGACATGGTTTCAAGTTCCCTGATAATTCTTTTAATCTGAAAAAGAGTGTCAAGGGCATCTTTATCCGAAGCAATCACCACATCGGTGATCCTGGGATCATTTTTAATATAGGCAAGCTGTGATTTCCCGGCATCCGGAGTGATCTTAACCCGTGTTTCATGAAGTCTTGACAAGTTTTCGATACCGGTGTCAACAATCGATCCGCTGCTCTGACAGACCTTATACAGATCATCCTGAAGTGTTTTAATATCATTTTCAGAAGCCGGTTCGTGTGGTTGTGTTGTGCGGGGCGGCCGGCTGCCGATCAGGTAATCTTCATTGCCGATCCTGGCCATATACTGGATATCAATGGTACCTTCTTCATTGACCCGCATATTGTCAAATTTCTCTTCAAGCGGTGCAAATGATCTGAAATATTCCGGGGTATAGGGTGTTCTGACCCAGATAAAATTATCATTGCCCTCAACCTTTTCCACAGCCCAGCCCGATGAGAACCAGTCCATCTTGCCGATGGGCGTGGCTGTACAGATTCTGGGAATTACCCGGTCGGACAGGCGGGCCCGCAGGTGACGTGCGATGTCAATACCGTGGGAAAGAGATTTCCAATAAACGCTGTTGCCGTGAATGGGACTGCAGGGGATATAGATATAATGCAATTCGGCACCTGCGCCGCGCAGCAGGGAAAACAATTTAACCAGTTCCGGTCCTTCATCATTGCAATCGCTTAAAAAAGGTGTCTGGATGTAGACGGCAATACCGGCATTGACAAGCTCGCTGATGATTTCCAGGCTTTCCGGTGAGACCTCATCCGGATGGATAAAATGGGTGGCAAGCTCCATGCGTTTGCCGTGCTGCTGCAATTCAAGGCTCTTCTGCTTTAAGTACTTTAAATAGGCACCCTCATTATCCAGGAACAGGTCCGGATAATAGGCCACAGACCGGGTGGCAAGCCGCAGGGTCTGCACATGTTCCACCTGCATAAGCCCGTCAATGGTGGCCGCCATGTTCTCCCGGCTCATGAAAGGATCACCGCCGGTGACTACAATCTCCTTTACGGACGGGGAGTCTTTCACATGCTGCACCGCCTTTTGTACATCTTCAACTGTGGGGTTTTTCTCGTTTCTGGAATCCTTGTGTTTCCTGAAGCAAAACCGGCAATAAACAGGACAGCTCATATTTAAAAGAAAGATCACCCGGTTCTGATACATCTGCTCTAAAAGCCCGTCATGAAACTGGCCGATCCAGGTGTTGGTATGCCCCACCTTCTCCAGTTCCTCCACAAAGGGAAGGTATTGATACCCGACATCTTTGGATACCATCAACTGACGTATGGTGTGCCGTGACAATCTGACCGGATAGGTATCAATGACAGCCTGAATATCTTTGGCATCCTTTTGGGGGACATGATAGTTGGCTGCACGGATCAACTGGTCTGTATTTTTTACCGACACATAGCCGTTCCCGGGAATCACCTGTTCCAGCAGGTGAACCGACAGGGCGTGGGGAAGCTCAAGATCGTTTACCACCACCCTTTTTCCCTGACCCTGGGATACAATTTCAAAAACGGCTCTAAAAAAACCTTGAGGGTCGCCTTTGAACCCGGCGTGTGCCAACAGGTTTGAAAACATTTGAAGCCCGTCTCCAAGGCCTGTCAACTCCCAAAAGGTACGGGATGCAAATTTGCTGTCCTGATAAATTTCCAGAAATTCAATGGCACCGTCCACAAGTTGTTGTACCTTAATTGTCTTTTCTGATCCTGCATTTGCAAATCTCACCGTAAGGGAGATATCCTGATACATCTTCATAGTTTTTGTATTCCTTAAATAAAAACTTTTTTATTCATATTCACCCCTTAATCATCAGGGTTTTGTTGCTTTATATACGTAATAGACCATCTTCCTGGGAAGCGGTCCTGCCAATAACCTGCCTAAAATAATATCTTCATTTCCCGGCCCAACCTGGACAACCAGGTACTCCCGGTTAAGATCCGCGTCATAGATCCTTTTGCCGGCATATCCGTGCTCGGCCAGATATTGGTAAATGGCCTGATCATCCGATAAAAGGGAATCATCCGATTTATGCCGGTCATTTTCAAAAACCAGATAGCTTTGGGAGGCATCAAGACTCTGTTTCACGTCTGAAAACCGCATTTCAATAATCGGTTCTTTTCCGCTTTTATCCATCTTCCCTCCCTTTTCAGTGCGCAGATATCGCTTCTGAAAAATTAATTTCAGGTCTGATTCTCTATAAAATGGTTTCGGATATTATACCTTCTGGCTGCTCTGTTTTTCAGGTTTTCAGCAGCCGACAATGTTCCGGATCCACCTGCATCAAGACCTCATCCCCCCGTCGGTAAGGAGATCGTTTGACAAAACTGATCACATGCAGCACCTGTTTGGTTTCAAGCTCAATAAAATAGCTGACTTCGCCCCCCATATAACTTCTGTCGACAATTTTACCCGTGAAAGAATTCATATTGTCGGCTTCGGGCGTTTTCTCCTCACCGTTAAGGCCGGACAGTTGGATCTTCTGGGCACGGATCACAATTTCCGCTGAATCACCGGTGTTAAATGTGTCCGCCGGAACTGCCTTGCAGATTTTATTGTCCGGCAGTACCACCTGGATAATCCGATCTGATATTTTATCAACCTTGCAGTCAATAAAGTTGGAATGGCCTAAAAAGTCTGCCACAAAATGGTTGGCCGAATTATTATAAACCTCTTCCGGGGTGCCTTCCTGCTGGACAAAACCGTCCTTCATCACAACGACCTTATCCGACATGGACAATGCTTCGCGCTGGTCATGGGTCACAAAGATAGTGGTGACCCCAAGCTCCTGCTGAAGATTGTCGATCTCTCTGCGCATATCCTCCCGCAAATTTTCATCCAGGGCAGACAGCGGTTCATCCATTAAAAGGACATCCGGCTCAATCACAATGGCACGGGCCAGTGCGATACGCTGCTGCTGGCCACCGGACAATTGTGACGGCATCCTTTGTCCCACACCCGGCAGGCGGACTGTCTCAAGCGCTTTCTCCACCTTTTCTTTCATATCGGCCTTGGATGCACTTCTGTATTTGAGTCCGAACGCCACATTATCAAAAATGGTTTTATGGGGGAATAGGGCATAATTCTGGAAGATCATCCCTAAATTTCGCTTGTGGATAGGGGTATCATTGATCTTTTTTCCTTTGACATAGATATTGCCCCGGGTCGGGGTTTCAAGGCCGGCCAGCATCCGCAGCAATGTTGTTTTCCCGCATCCTGAAGGACCCAAAAGCGTTACAAGGGAGCCTTCGGGTATTTGAAGGTCCATCTTTTTAACTGCTACAACTTTTCCATACCGTTTTTCGATTCCTTTGAATTCGACAAAGGCTGTGTCCTTTTCCTGGTTCAAAATATCTTCTCCAAAATTTGATAAAAGGCCGGTCCCGGGACCGGCCTTTTAATGGCGTGTCCTTTTTTTATATACTATTCACCGCTGACTTAGGAATCGCACCAAAATTACTTGATCTAAATTGCTTCCAAAACCCCTTAAAAGACTGGGTATTTTGAAATCAAAAGCTCAAGTAAGGCAATGCACAGCTTTGCCCCTTAGTAATTTTGGAGCCGATCCTTAGATCCTTAGGCTTATGCACCGGCCACAACCCGGTCCCATTTTTCCGCCCACTCCAGCTGATGGCTGTTCCAATAAACAGGATCAGCAAACTTATACCCGTCTAATTTACCGGTTGGATCAAAGGCCGGCAGCTTCTTGATTTCATCAGGCAGGTCGACTTTTGTGGGATCCAGACTTGGCGGATATCCCATGCCGATGGAAACGGCAATGGCCGCATCCGGTTCCAGCATGAAGTTGAGCAGCTTTTGGGCCACATTAAGATCGGTTCCTTTCAGCACATACATATATTCCATCCACGAATAAGTCCCGTCAGGCGCCAGGTATCCAATGGGATGTCCTTCTTTCTGCAACAGGCCCACCCTGCCGGACCAGGCTACTGTGGCGTCAATATCGCCGTTGCCCAGAAGACTCATCAGTTCCGAACCGGATGCCCAGTATTTTTTCATCAGGCCGCGCTGTTCTTTCAAGGCACTGAATACCGCTTTTACGTCTGTGATATTATTAGGATCCTGACCTGTGTGAAGGGCTGCATACCACATATTGGTAATATGATCCCCGCCCCATGAGCCCAGTTTGCCTTTCAGGCTCTTGTCAAACAGAAGCGATGCCCCAAGTTCCTCAGCTTTTGCTTTGGATATTTTATTGGTGTTGTATGCAATACCGGTCTGTCCCAGATCATAGGGAGCTGCGGACAGGGTGCCCTTGGTGATACCGCGCAGGGTGTCGGTCATTTTTGACATCACAAGTTTCAGGTTCGGAATCTTGCTTTCATCCAGCACCACACCAAATCCCAGATCAGTATACCTGGCATAGTCATAAACAGCACTCAAGTGGGCAATATTGAACTCGCCTCCCGGTGGGAAAGATGCCTTTACCTGGGTTAAAAATGCCGCCATTCCGGTGAAAGCCGCATCCACAACTTTTACACCTGTGGCTTTGGTAAACGGATCAAAGGCAAATTTTTTCAGGGCCTCGGAAGTGGAACCGCCCCAGGAATGACAGGTGATGCCTTTCTTGCCGGCAAAGGCCTGCTGGATCATGCCGAACGGTCCGCCCACGATCCCCAGTGCAGCGCCCGAGATCCCGATAAATTTTACAAAATCTCGTCTGGTAATCTCACCATTTTTGTAGCTGTCATACACATCATCAATTCTTTTTTCCAATTCTTTGGCCATGTTTTTCTCCTCATGTATTAAAGTTTTGGTTAGCGCATATGACAGGTTCCTGTCATATGCCCGCATCGTTCTATGTTTATTTTCCAGTCCCTCTTGCAAACCGCCGGGTAATATATCCGGCAGCCAGCGGTATCGAGACGGTAAGCACAATCATGACAGCGCCAAGGGCGTTTATTTCAGGGCTGATGGAGTTTCGCAGCATACTGAAAATCTGAACCGGTACTGTCTGATTCTGGGCCGTGGCCCAAAAAAGGGTTGCCGTGACATCGTCAAAGGAGATGGTAAAGGCAAACAGCATCCCGGCGAAAATGGCCGGGGCAAGCAGCGGAAAGGTAATCTCCCTGAAGGTTTGAAAAGGGCTGGCACCTAAAGACAGGGCCGCTTCCTCATACTCTTTTTTGATTCCCACAAGCCTTGCCTGGACAATGAGCAGCACGTAGGGCAGGGTTAAGACCACATGACCGATCAAGAGCAGTGCAAAGCTTTTGGGCTGCTGCAGCCACCGGATAAACAGAAGAAGGGCAACGCCCAGGACCACTTCCGGGATCATGATGGGCGCGATCAAAAGCGTGTTTAAAAAATCCTTGCCTTTAAAGTCATACCGGATAAAGGCCATGGCGGCCGGAACACCGATGGCGGTTGAAAATATTGCCGTCAAGGACCCCAGAACCAGTGAATTTTGAAACGCTTCCAGTATGGTCGAGTTCTGGGAGAGCTTAACAAACCATTTAAAGCTGAAACCCTCCATGGGAAAGGTGCCGAACTGCTGCGGATTAAAGGCAAGGATGACCACAGCTACAATGGGTGCAAACATCCAGACATAGACCAGCAGGGTGTATACTTTTATCAATGTCCATCCTGAAATCATTTTTTTCATCAGTTTTCCCGCCTTGTTTTATGTATCGCTGCTCAATGTTTTAAAAATCTGATTTATGCCCATATACCGGTTGTAGGTGTAGACGATGATGATCAATAGTGTCAGTAAGATGGTACTGATAGCAGAGCCGAAGGGCCAGTCCAGGGTTCCAATCACCCTTTTAAAAATCAGGTTGGCGATCATCTCGTTTCCCGGACCGCCCAATATCATAGGCGGCAGATAGGTGCCGCAGGTTAACACAAAAACCAAGAGGCATCCGGCGCTGACACCGGGCAGGCTCAAGGGGAGGGTGACTTCCTTGAATGCCTGCCACTCGGTGCAGCCAAGACTTTTGGCCGCCTCTGTCAGGCTCTTGTCAATCCCGTCCAGGCTGACATAGATATTGAGAATCATGAAAGGCAGAAGATACTGGAGCAGCCCCATGATCACTGCCCCTTCATTGTAAAGCATGGCCAAGGGCGTCTGGATGAAACCCGCCTTTAGCAACAGATGGTTGATCAGTCCTGAATCCCCCAGGATGTTAATCCAGCTTAAGGTGCGGATAATAAAACTGATCCAGAACGGCAGCATCACCAGGATCATTAGAAACGGTTTGAGTTTTGATTCGGTTTTATAAAAAAAGTACGCCGGAATATACCCCATGATCAAACAGCAGAACACCGTCTCCAATGCCACACGGATGGTTTTCAGCATTATGGAGGGGTAAAAGAAATCGGCAAAGAACTTGGCGTAATTTCCGAACTGGAACGCCGGGATATCCTGGCCCGTGGGCGCTCTGAGCCAGAAACTGTACACCACTACAAAACAGACCGGAATAACGAGAAGCAAGAAAACAGCGGTCAGGGAGGGGGACAAAAGCAGCCAGGGCCGCCACGATTTTTCTTTCATGCCAGACATCCTAATGTTGAGGTTCGTATTGCAACGCCTTTAAACAATATCGCAAAAAGCATGCCGCTGCCTGACAGCAAAACACAACACACTGATATTTAAGTTTTTTTTGTGGCGTGCCTGCGAAATTGAGCTTATACAGAAGACTGCTTGATTCATAAATTGATCAACCCCACACCGCTTAAAACCATTAGAATCGTTCGATTTTCTATCTATTGATTCATAATCGAATCAACGCGGGGTCACATTATGGTGATGCCATACTTTTTAAACTTCCTGACCACGGATGGCTGGCTGATGCCCAGAAACACAGCAGCCTCCCGGGTGGTCCGGCAGGCAAGAGCCGCCTGTTCCAGCATCTGGCGCTCCACCGTTGCCAGGCGGCGGGGCAGTGTATTGGCCGCCTGATCGCTTTGAATATCCTGTTTTGCTGTACCCGTGCCGGCCGATTGCAGGGAATTGATGATGTATTCATCCAGATACCGTTTGTCACAGATGACAACCGCCTGCTTGATAATATTGATCAGTTCCCTGACATTGCCGGGAAACCGGTAGTTTTTCAGGCATTCAAACCCCTTGTAATCAATATATGCCCTGCGCTTGTATTTTTTATTGTACTTTTTAAGAAGGATTCCCACGAGATCAAGTATATCTTCGGGCCGCTTTCGCAAAGGCGGGATGGACAATGTAAATGTATTGAGCCGGTGCAAAAGATCCAGCCTGAATTTCCGCCGTGTGGTCAGTTTGCCAAGATCCCGGTTGGTTGCTGCAATGATGGAGCACTTGATCTTTTTAACCGATGTTCCGCCCACAGGTCTGATTTCATAATCATCCAGGTATTTTAACAGCTTGGCCTGGACATTCATGGGCATCTCACCGATCTCATCTAAAAACAAGGTCCCTTCGGCTGCCAGTTCAAACAACCCTGTTTTACCCTTTTCGCTTGCACCGGTGAACGCACCTTTAACATACCCGAACAGCTCTGCTTCCAGAAGACTCTCGGGCAGGGCCGCACAATTGATCTGAATGAACGGTTTTCCGATTCTGGGGCTGTTCTTATGGATAAACTTGGCCAAAAGCCCTTTACCGGTTCCGGATTCACCCTGAATAAGAATATTGGAAGCATCAATCACCGCCAGCTTCAATGCCAGCTTCAGCGTCTGTTTCATGGAGTCGCTCTGGGCTACAATATCGTTTTGCGACAGCTCCAGAAGGGCCAGCTGTTTTAATTCATCCCTGATCTTCTCAGACTCCAGCCGTATCCTGTCCATCTCTTCCTGCATACTTTCAATCAATGATATATCGCGCTCATTGACAACCACAAATTCAAGATTCCCCCTGTCATCGGACACAGGCGTACCAGTAACCAGCAATGTATATTTTGAACCGGGTGTCTGCTGGATCACACTGACCTGGCGCCCTGATTCAAGGACCTCCAGTGTGGCGGACCGGTTGATCCGGCCCTTCTCGACCTGGGTTCGAACATCCCTGCCCACCAGATCCTTGGACCTGACATTGTTCAAGCGCTCCGCCGCTTGATTCATTTTCAGGATCACCCCATTTTTGTCGGCGATCATTAACCCGTCAGCAGACTGGTCAAATATGGCGGACAGATATTTTATGGTCTGTTTTGCATTATCCCCTGTCATAAACAACCTTTCCATTAAACATAGTTAAATCCACCTTTACGGCAGGTATCTGGCTGACATCAATTGAAAAAATATCTTTTTCCAGCACCACCATATCCGCCAGTTTTCCGGGGGTAACAGATCCTAATTTTTCACTGGTTCCGGAACCGACCGCCGGAAACCAGGTATATCCTTTCACGGCCTCATCCACTGATAACGCCTGTTCCATATGCCAGCCCTGTTCAGGTGTAAAATCCATACGCCTTCTGGCAACTGCAGAATAGATACCGGCCATAGGATTCTTATCAGCCACTGGCGCGTCAGACCCCAGCATCACGGGAATCCCGGTATTAATAATGCTTTTCAAAGGGTATGTATATCGGGCACGCTCCCCCACGCAATCCTTGATCATGGATATATCCAGGCTTAAATTATTGGGCTGACAGGTAACGATGGTATTTTTCAGTTTTGAAAGGATGTCAAGATCTTTGGGCCGGACCATCTGCATATGTTCAATCCTGTGGGGTATCCGGCAGTGGGTTTGATTTTTTTCCTCAATGCGTGCAAACATGTTGACAATTTCCCTGTTTGCCCGGTCGCCGATGGCGTGAACCATGGCGCTTAACCCGGCCCGGTCTGCCTTTTCCACAGCCTGTTCAATTTCTGAAACAGGGGTTAACGGCATTCCGTAATCCGCATCCAGGTATTTTTCCAGCATCCAGCCGGTGCGGGCCCCCATGCCGCCGTCCGAAAAAAACTTGAGATGGCCTATTTTTAAAAAGTCATCCCCGAAACCGGTCATCACTCCTAAGTCTACCGCCTCATCGGTCATTTCCCCGGGCAGGGCCACATGACACCGGATCGACAGGGCCTCTTCCCATCGCAGATGCTGCCACGCCTTTAAGGCATCCTTTCCGTCTTCGCCTCCCATCAGCCGGATATCGTGAATGGATGTCAGACCCAACGCGTGCAGATCTTTCATCGCTTTTTTCATATTGGACAAAATGGTTGGGTTATCCAAAGGCGGGATCACCTGGCGTATGAGGTTGGGTGCAAGCTCTTTGAGAACGCCTGTGGGCACTCCTGCCGCATCTTTCACAATGACCCCGTCCAAAGGATCCGGGGTTGTTTCGTCAATACCGGCATTTTTTAAGGCCAGAGAGTTGGCCACAACCAGGTGAAGGTCACAGCGCCAGATACAGACCGGGTTGTCAGGGGCTGCCCGGTCCAGATCCAGGCGATCCGGCATTCTGTTTTCCGGCCAGTCCGACTCATTAAACCCCTGACCCAGCACCCAGGCCCCTTTCCCCAGGGAACCGGCCTTTGTCTTGATGGCTGCCTGCATCTTATTAAGGGAGCCGATTTTAGAAAAATCAATATTCGTATAATTGAGAGCCCACTCATAAAAATGAAAATGGGTATCCATAAACCCGGGCACAAGGAGCCGTTTTTCAAGATCAATCATTCGGGTGCGAGAGGATTGATGTGTTTTGACTTTTTCATCCGACCCCACATCCAGAATTCGGTTGCCAAGTACAGCAACCGCCGTTGCCACTGGTTGACAGACATCCTGGGTGTGGATGATGCCGTTATATAATATAATATCCGCGTTCATATCCATTAGATCAAATATCCTTGCTGAAACGGGTCATGGTCTTCAATTACAAAATGATGAATGCCGGTTATATAAGCCATTCCTTTTATTTCGGCCACTGTTCCCTCAAAAGGGGGGATCATCTTTTTTTCCACCAGCCGCGCATCAAAAAAGGTGCCCAGGGGACTGTAGTTGGTATAGGGCTCATTCATAGTAAGCTTACCATAGTGGTGGAGCAATGCCAGCTTCGCTGCCGTACCCGTACCGCAGGGAGACCGGTCCATGTGGGACTCTCCGTAAATGACCATGCCGTGCCCAGCGGCGGACCCCTTTTCATGGTCTGTGTCGTAAAACTCAGTTACATCAATGGTGTTAACATCCAATCGTTCGGGGTGTGATATTGTCAGCTGTTCATTGGCCGCGTCAATGATTTTCATCCCCAGATCAATCATTGCGTCCCTGTTTTTCAATTCCACAGACATGCCTATTTTTTGGGCATCCACCATGGCGAAAAACCCGCCGGTACAGACGATATCCACGGGTATCGCGCCAAATCCCTTTACCTCAATCGTCCGGCCTGTTTCATAAACAAAGGACGGAACCATGCGAATGGCCACAGATTCCACGTTGTCGCCATCCATGACAACACGCGCTTCCATCATACCGGAGGGCGTATCCACACCAACCCTGTTTTCACCGTCCACAAGTTTTAGAAACCCGGTTTTGGCAAGGGTGACCATAGCCCCGATCGTGGCGTGGCCGCAAAGATAGGGATATCGTCTGGCATCCATATACAACAGGCCGAATGCCGCCTCTTTGGAAACGCTTTGCGTTACGGCTGCTGCCAGGATCTCCCTGGATCCGCGAGGTTCTCTGGTCAACAGCTGCCTTAAATGATCGCAATTGTCCTTGAACCAGCCAAGTTTATCTCTCATCGTACTGCCGGGAATCTCTTCCAGCCCGTCAACGATCAACCGGGTGATTTCTCCTTCGGTGTGAGAGTCTATTGTCGTGAGCCTGGGTGAATCCGTATTTAATCTGATTTGATCCCTAAAAAAGTTGGACATTTTTAACCTGTGATATTGTGATTTGAGTTTTCTTAAGAACCAAACAGCTTTTATTTTGAAACGCAAGGGTTTCTTGAAATAATTTTATTCAAGATTTTTCAGGCTTCTTTTATCAAATCATATAGTATCCTTCTAAAATACAAATAGTTATATCGGCTGATAATACAAATTTACGGAGATAATTTGTCACCCTTTTGGACCAAACAATTGTTAATCATCCACTGCGTTACAGGCCGTCCACAGTGAGTAACCACGGTTTCACGCCCTGTGTCCGGCAGCTAAAACAAAAACATTTCATAAAAATCTTTATTTAGACTTTTTTTGATCTCTTTGGTACATTATTGAGGTTATTCAGATGAATTTCACAGGGAAACGTAGATGAAACAAAAAATTTTTGCTGTTGCCGCGCTTTGGGCCTGTCTGTTGTGTGTGTCTCTTTACTGGAATATCAAATCCGTAAACTCCAATCAAAACAAATTAACCCTTCAAACCGCCAGAACACTTTTTGAACTGATGGTCACAGCCAGGCGATGGAATGCATCGCACAACGGTGTTTATGTTCCAATTACCGAAAAAACTCAGCCCAATAAATTCCTGGAAGATCCGAAACGGGATCTTTTTTGTGACGGTATTTCCCTGACCAAAATCAACCCCGCCTTTATGACGCGCCAGATTTCCGAGCTCACCGGCAAGCAGCATGGTGTTCGGTTTCATGTGGCGGGTCTGAACCCTGTTAACCCGGCCAATAAGGCAGATGCCTGGGAAACAGAAACCTTAAAAAAATTCACCGGATCCAATAGTATTGAAAAAGGGGTGCTGACCCAAACTGACGGCCAGCCTTCCTTTTTGTACATGAAAGGACTTCGGGCGGAACAATCCTGTCTGTCATGCCATACAAACAAGGCTTACAAGGTCAATGATATCCTCGGCGGTATCAGCATCAATATCCTCAATCCGCCGACGGCAAAGATAGCACCGATAATCATGTGGCACAGCATCATCGGGGGGATCGGTTTTTGCTTAATCCTTGTTTACGGATTCAAAATGGCAAATGCCTACGATACCATCAGCCACCAGGCCGTATTTGATGCCCTCACCGGTATCCCCAACCGGAGAAGCTTTAATGAACGATTTCTTTTGGAGGCCCGGCGGGCTGTCCGTTTAAAATCTCCCTTGTCGGTAATCATGGCGGACGTGGATCATTTTAAAAACTATAATGATGCCTATGGCCATGCAAAGGGAGATGATGTGCTTTCCAACGTGGCCAAGACCCTTCATGCCACGGTGAACCGTCCCATGGATTTTTGCGCACGGTACGGGGGGGGAGGAGTTTATCCTGATTTTACCGGACACAGGTGCAAATGGTGCTGCCCATATTGCCACCCTGATTTTAAATAGCGTCCGGGAACTGAACATCAAACACAAAGCCTCCGATGCAGACACCCGGGTCACCTTAAGCCTTGGAATAGCCACTCAGACCCAGGTTCCCATCAATTTTGAAGATATCGTCCAGCAGGCGGACAAGGCGTTGTACAAGGCCAAGTCAAAGGGCCGAAACCGGTTTGAAATATATTAATTCGGAGAACGGAGACCGGAAAAGGAAGTATGAAGCATTGCTCAAATCTTTTTTGCTGATTCCAGTAGATCATCACTCAATGTCATTAATTTAAGCCACCCATCTATTATTTTGCTGCTGCATTTTATAGCTGAGCAGGTAAACTTAAGGGACCCGAAGACTGGAAAGGGACAAGGCCCTCCGGTCTCCCTTCTTCGGTTTCCCGTTTCCATCCCTGATAGCATTTATGGATGGAAACTAAATCGTCAATTTTTCCCATTTCAACAGCCAGGCAAGGCCGTATCCGGCAATCACTCCCACACCCAGGTTGGTGGCCAGGGTAATACCTAAGATAACCACCACCACAAACAGGTCTTTTTTTTCAAAGATATCCTGGATGGTCAAAGCCAGCTGGCTGCCGGCAAAAAGCAGAAGAATTCCCAGAATGGCCATGGGCAGCAGATACACTATGGCCAGGATACCGGAGCCTGCAATGAGCACCAGGGCCACAAACAAAGCGCCGATCATCAGGTTGGATCCCGCGGTCCTGGCGCCGAACCTATAGTGGGCAGCAAGGCCGCCCGCCCCGTGGCAAAGGGGCATTCCACCCAGAAGAGAGCCTAAAAGACATCCAAAGCCCATTGTCAGGCACAACGCCTTATAGGTAACTTTTTTTGAATGTTCTGGAAAATACTCTTTGGACAGATCAGCATTGGCAATCACCGCATTTCCCACGGTCATGGGCAGTTGCGGCAGGACAAAGGCGAACAGGGCAAACAGGTAATCGGCTTTTTGCGGCAGCCCCAGGGGAAGCCACTGCGGCATATGAAATCCGGGGTTAAGGTTTGAAAACCCCTCCCTTGTGCCGAAAACCAAGCCGATGAAAATTCCCAGGATCACAACCGCCAGACCGGCCGGAATTTTTTTATTGTCCAGCAGTAACAATGTTAACACGCCGCCGATAATGCCCATAATAATGCCTGACGGGATACCGGCAATGGTCTGGAGGGTTAAATACGGCTCTGACAGCTCATGGAGCTGCTGAAGCTTGGATGATCCGATCATCAGCTTGACACCCTGGGCCATCAAAAGCGTTCCGGTTGACAATTGGACCCCCCGGATCACCGGCTTGGGCGTATATTTCCCAATCAGATCAATGGCACCGGTCATCCCCAGGACCAGAAGAACCACGGCCATGATAAACCCGGCTGCCATGATCTGGCCGGAACTTGCCGCCGTTACAATGGCATATGCCCCGACCACCTTCATGGGCTGCACCGGCACGGTGACGCCGTAATAAACACCTGTAAAAATATAAAACAGACCCACGGACAGAAACAGGCCGGCCGGGGAAAGCCCGTTCACCAGGATCATGCCCACGGCAATGGGCAAAATCGTGCCCAGATCACCCAAAGATCCGGCAAGCTCCCTTCTGTTGAATTGATATTTTTCAGACATAATCCTACTCTTTTTCAATAAATCGGTTGTCGGACTTCAATGATCGGGCTGTGTCCTGTGTACTTTCAAGCCACCCTGATTGTGTCACCTCTTTAATATCGAACTTTGGTACATAGGGTTTTATATCGATCAATGGGGTTTTGTCCAGGACATCAATATCTTTTACCACCAGCAGATTACCGTCTCTTTTCACCACCCTCACAATGGAAAGCCCAATAGGGTTGGGGCGTCTTGGCGCCCGTGTGGAAAAAAGCCCCCGCTTAGTGTTATCTAAAAACGGGGTCACCATCAGATCAAAATCTTTTGATTTGTGAAAATGGTAGAGCAAAATGATGTGGGAAAAACCCTCTATATCGTTCAGTCCCTGCTCATATTTTTTTTCAAGCTCAATGGTGCCTTTTACACCCCTGGCACCGGACGGCTGGATGGGCATGCCGGAAAGCTGTTTAAAAGGGGTGTGAATCGTACCGATGGGGGTGATTGTCACTGTCATGATAAATTAGGTCTCTTTTTTATAAATAGTTGTCCGATTTCTGCCGTTTTGCTTGGACTGGTACAATGCTGTGTCCGCTCTTGCGATCCAGTCGGTGGCGCTTTCAATACCCAGACTTTTTCTCCACTGGGCAATGCCAAAGGACATGGTGATCCGGATAAATTCACCCTCTAAAACCCTGCCTGTTTTATCGGTTTTGGCAAATTTTGTGGCTTCAATGGTTTTTCTTAAGCGCTCTATAATGAGAAATGCCCTGTCCTGGTCTGTTTCATCAAAAATCAGGCAGAACTCTTCCCCGCCGTAGCGGCCGGCCACATCAAAGACACTTCGCAAAGCGCCGGACAGGATTTTCCCCACCTGTTTTAACACCAGGTCCCCCTGGATATGGCCGTATGTGTCGTTCACCTTTTTAAAAAAATCAATGTCCCCCATGGCAACACAGGAGACAGAGTCCGGTTTTCGTTCAAACCGCTTAAGCTGGGTTTCCACCTTTTGCTTGATTTTGGCGCTGTTGAAAAGGCCGGTTAAATTGTCAATTTCCGCCTGGAGCTTGAACTGGGTTTTCATAAGAATCGCGCTGATAAAGTTGCACATGATCTCAACGCCGGCTTTTTCATAATCCTTGATGGACGACTCCTTGCCGCAGAAATCCCCGCCAAAAAGATAGGCCCCGCCAAAACTGTCCGGCAGATCAACAAAGCCGATGATATCACAACCCATCCCCGGCACATTGATACAGGAGACCCTTTTATCGCAAAAGGCTGTTACCTCATTGAGATACCGCTTATCCCGGTTGTCCATGAACAACCGCAGCTTGCGGCCCTCTTTTAAGTCCAGGCGCAGTCCGTTGGGGTCAAGGGCTTTCACCACCTCTAAAATAAGGCGGTTCTCTATCACATTGGAGACCTTGTACAGCACACTGATATCAAACAGCATGGTATCTCGGACAATCTGCAGCGGCACATCAAAACTCTTATTTTTATCTGCCTTGGCATCCAGATCCGCTAAAAAAGCAGACAGCTTTCCCAGCTGGGTGAGAACACTCTTTGCATCAGATTCACTTTTTTTCATTTCAAAACTCCGGGATAAAGTCTGGCGTACTTTAACATGTCTTTTGAAGATTTTCTATGGTTGTGATTAGGTTTTGGGGAATAGCGGTCAGCCATTAGGGGTTAGGGGAATAGTGGTATTATTTGCTTCATTTGACTTGTTGTTTATTTGATTAAATTATCTCAATTTTTAAGTTGTGGTGTTTGATATGTTAGATTCTCATGTCTATATACGTTTGTACTATTAATTATTCAGTTGGATATATGAGTAATATATTGAAATTATAGTATTTATACACTCTGACCTAAGTGTCGCATAAATATAAATACTAATTATTAAAAAATAGTATTTACAACGTTTCATCCAGTTGGTACAGTATGAATAAAACAAAACTGAATCGAAAACCAAAAAGGATTATATTAATCATGAAGATACCTGTTAATCCTCCTGATTTCATAAAAATAATTACAGAGAAACATAAGCTTTTAAGCGAGGCTTTCAATGCTAGTACAACCGATGGAAAAGGCCGCTATCTCCATTGGGATAAACTTAGACATCTAACACCACCAGCCGATTTTACAAGTGAAGAGTGGTGGTCCGTTATAAGATTTAAAAGACAAAACTTATTCACAATGCTCCCGTTATTTGACAAATCTAATCAAGCTTTTAAATTCTGCACTCCGGACACTGTAAATCGCGATCTACATTGGCTCGACATGAATGCCGCAGGAACTATCTCAGCAAATCAACCTGTCACAAATCAAGGAATGCAGAACACATATCTAATAAAATCTCTGGTTGAAGAAGCGATAAATTCCAGTCAATTGGAAGGCGCTTCCACTACTAGGCATGTCGCCAAAGAAATGATCAGGCAGGGTAGAGACCCAAAAGATAAAAGCGAACAAATGATTTTGAATAATTTTCACGCAATGCAGTTCATAAGAGATTTTAAAGAAGACAAACTAACCCCTTCTTTTCTTTTTGAACTTCACCGGATACTAACTGAAAAGACATTAGACGATCCTGATAAAGCGGGCGTTTTCAGGTGTGAGACTGATAAAGTGTATGTAACTGATCGAACCAGTTCCAACGTTTTACATTATCCACCTCATGCCTCAGAATTAAAAAAAAGATTAGAATCTTTATGTGACTTTGCCAATGATCTGTCGAGTTCGACTTTTATCCATCCTGTTATCAGGGCTATAACACTTCACTTCATGTTGGCCTATGACCACCCTTTTGTTGATGGCAATGGTAGAACTGCAAGAGCATTGTTTTATTGGTCAATGATAAGTCAGGGGTACTGGTTGTCAGAATTTATATCTATATCCCGAATTATCAAATTGGCATCTGTTCAGTATGGTAAGGCATTTCTCTATACGGAAACAGACGATAATGATGTTACCTACTTTATAATTCATCAGCTTGAAGTTATTAGAAAAGCCATTCAAGACCTTCATGCTTACCTGGAAAAAAAGGCTAAAGATATTGAAGACGCCCAAGAAACATTGCGGAACGCTAAACACCTCAGTGGAAAATTAAATTTCAGGCAGTTGGCGATTCTCCGTCATGCCTTAAAACATCCAAGGTTTATCTATAATATTAACGAGCATCGCAACTCGCATGGAATTTCTTACGAGACTGCAAGAAAAGATTTATTAAACATGTCTGACAAATTGAATCTTTTAAGCAAGTTAAAAGAAGGTAGGACTTTCATTTTTATTTCACCCTCAAATCTCGAGGAACGGATTAAAAAAAGTTAATCGCTGCGCTGATTTGGTCCAGCCTTCTTGAACTTTTCAAAATGCGGTGGCGCGACCGACGCCTTTTGATTATTAGGATTTTTTTTGATTTTCCATATTGCTTTTTTGGCCCTGAAAAAACGATTACAGGACCTTTTTATGGTGATTTTTTGAGTTAGCTGACTGTTTTTATAACATTATGCGTGGTCCGACTCTCTCATGCCCCCCATGGGACCCTCCTATGGAGTTGTTGTTCTTTCTTACAAAGTAGGGACTTTTTTTGTATCTATTGCTTTTTGTAAAATGGTGCGCATCCGCTGAATCGCCGGTTCAATATTTTTCCCCGTGATTATATCTCCGTGACCCGGTACGATGATATCTGCCCTGATTTCCTCAATGCAATCAAGAGAATCCAGCCATATTTTCCAATCTTTTGGTCCGCCACCTTCCAAATTAGGCAGATAGTGGGTGACGATGGCATCCCCGCAGAACAGGACATTGTCCTCCATAACCCAATAAGAAAGATTGGCCGGTGTGTGGCCGGGGGTTGAAACAACCTCGACGTGAATCTAAAGAAGCTCGAAATTTTACCTGAGATCCCAACAAGAATCCCACGTTCCTT
>CAZLTD010000088.1:0-24394 GCA_964562385.1 uncultured Desulfobacula sp. | reverse complement strand
TGATCTATCTTGGATCTGATCGGGTTTGCCTGCTTCACCCCGTGAATGGATACAACTTTTTAAACCATTTAAAGAAATCTTAGATTGAAACAACTCCTCAATTTTTTAAAACAGCTTTTCCAAAAAAAATCGCCGTCAGAGAAGCCTTCTGATACAAAAGGGCCGACTAAACCGTCGACACCGGCAACGCAACGCCCCAAAAAACAGGCCCCCAAAACTGATAGACAGCAACACAAAAAAAGGCCGTCCAAACCCAGACCTGCCAAAAAGAGATGGTCTCTTGACGATTTCCAGGTTGAACCCAAGGAGGGTGAAACCCGCTTTCACGATATAGACCTGCCCCACGGTGTCATGCACGCCATTGCCGATTTAAAATTCCAGTACTGCACGCCTATCCAGGCGCAACTGTTTGAGCACACTCTAGAAGGCAAGGATGCCACAGCCAAGGCCCAGACCGGCACCGGTAAAAGCGCCAGTTTTATCATTACCATCCTTAACACTTTTTTAAAAAAACGGTTCAAAAATAAAAAAGGAACGCCCCGGGCTCTGATCATTGCCCCCACAAGAGAGCTGGTTCACCAGATTGAAAAAGATTTTAAAGCCCTTGCCCGATACACCAATATACGTATTGTATCCGTCTTTGGCGGTACCGGCTACCATCAGCAGCAAAATGATCTCAGACAGCCTGTAGACGTTATTGTCGCCACCCCCGGCCGGCTCATCGATTTCATGGAAAAACGGCTGATTAATCCCTCTCGTGTGGAAATCATGGTCATTGATGAGGCTGACCGTATGCTTGATATGGGATTCATTCCCGATGTCAAACGCATCATTTATAAAACACCTCACAAAGACAAGCGCCAGACCCTTTTCTTTTCCGCAACCCTTACAGAGGATGTCCTGCGGCTGGCCAAAAGCTGGACCACCGGCAATGCCGTCCAGATTGAAATCGATCCGGAACAGGCAGCAGCCGACAGCATTAACCAGATTGTTTATATCACCACGGAAGATGACAAATTTAAAAATGTCTACAACCTGATTGAAAGTGAAAAACTCAAACGGGTAATTCTATTTGTCAACAGGAAGGACACGGCCAGATATCTCTCCGATAAATTTACCCGGTACGGACAAAACTGCGGTGTTCTTTCAGGAGATGTTTCCCAGGACAGACGATTCAAAGTTCTGAATAATTTTAAAAACGGCAGGATCAACCTGCTGGTGGCAACAGATGTGGCTGCCCGCGGCCTTCATATTGAGAACATCAGCCATGTCATCAATTACGATTTGCCCCATGAGCCGGAGCACTATATCCATAGAATCGGCAGAACCGGCAGGGCCGGTTCCAAAGGTACCTCCATCAGTTTTGCCGATGAAATGAGCTCTTTCTTCATTCCCCAGATTGAAGAGGTACTGGGCAATAAAATTGAGTGTGAATACCCCACCGATATCCTGGATGCTCCCCTGCCAAAGCCGAAAAAAAGAGCAGCCCCGAAACAGGGGCAGCGCAAACGCAAACCTTTCAGGGGAAAAAGAAAACCTTACAATCGCTCTCGCAAAAGAAACCCAAAACAATCCGGGAAGCGACCCCAAAAATAGCTTGTCAAACTGATATCCCACATCAAATATCTGAGTTTGCACATCATTTCTTGACACCTGAACCGCATTCATTGTAAAACTTATCTCTTGATTACGCAGACAAAACCAAAGGAGTAAAAATAACATGTTTGGCCTCGGAATGCCTGAAATACTTTTAATTCTCGCCATTGCCCTTATTGTCATCGGCCCCAAAAAACTGCCGGATCTTGCTAAAACCCTGGGTCGTGCCATGGGTGAATTCAAGCGGTCCGCCCAGGATTTCAAACGCAGCATTGATATCGACACAACGGTTACCGACATCAAGGACGTTGAGCCGCCGGAAGGCGACGGCACGCTGAAGGAAGCATTAAAAGCCGCCAACAAGGAAGCGTCTGAATTCGAACGCAAGACCGATGACGAGTACCAGGACGCAGCAGAACCCGATCCGGCACAGGCTTCAGAGCCTCTGGATGCCCAGGCAGACGCAGAAGACAAATTAAAAGATCAACCCACTTCACCTGAAAAAGATAATTGATCAACCCATGAGTACTGAAGCGAAAAGTCCCTTTACAGAGCATTTAGGCGAACTTCGGGATCGCCTTGTCAGGTCGTTCATTGCTGTTGGCATCGGTTTTGCCGGTGCCTATTTTTTTAAAGAAAAACTCTTTGAATTTCTCACAGCACCTCTGGTCACCGCCATGGGAGAAAATGCCAACACCAAAATGATATTTACCGGGCTTCCGGAAGCCTTTTTTACTTATTTAAAAGTCTCGCTGCTGACAGGTATTATTCTGGCAACACCGGTCCTTTTTTATGAGTTCTGGATGTTTGTTTCACCCGGGTTGTACCGGACTGAGAAGAAATATTTCCTTCCCATTGTCCTTTTATCGGTCTTCTTTTTTCTATTGGGGTCCTCGTTTGGATATTTTGTGGTTTTCCCCTATGGATTTAAATTTTTCCTGGGGTTTGCCACCGATACTATCCATGCCATGCCGTCGATGAAAGAATACCTCTCATTTGCATCCAAAATGCTACTGGCCTTCGGCTTTGTGTTTGAACTGCCGCTGGTGTTAACTTTCATGGCCCGCATGGGCCTTGTGACTGTTCCGTTTTTACAGAAAAACCGAAAATATGCCCTGCTTCTATTTTTTGTGGGCGCCGCCCTGATCACGCCTCCGGATGTGGTGACCCAGGTCATGATGGCCCTGCCGCTGATGATACTGTATGAAATCAGCATCATCGGTGCCCGGGTCTTTGGAAAAAAAGCTGCTGATTCTCAAGAAGATGAAGAAAATCAGGAAGATGGACAGGACGCTGATACCGATTCAACAGAGCAGGAAAACGATCCGGAAACTGAAAAAACCACACCGGAAAATTAAAGATTTTGTATTGACTTTGAAACTATTTCGGGTGTAAAACCAAGAGTATTTTTTTAAGAAACCACCGGGAGGCTGCAACCCCTGCCGGTCTTATAGGCAAAACAATTAGTTAAATCAAAAGGAGTAAAACAAACCATGAACAAAAAACTGCTGACACTGCTTCTGGCTGCAGGAATTGCTGTCATTTTTGTTGCTACCGGACTCCACGCAGGTACTGAAGTTAAAGACACTTTCGTACTGGAAGATTCCGGCTACAAAAAACCTAAAAAAAGAATGCCCAAGTTTAAATCTTTGGCCTTCACCCACAAAAAACATGCGGAAAATTATGAAATTTCCTGTGGTGAATGCCACCATGATAAAGATGGCAAACCGCTGGCAGCCCTTAAAATGGGTGATGATGTACAAAAATGCAGCGAATGCCACGACAAGTTTAAAAAAGACAAGAAAAACAAAAAAGACATCATGGTCCATGAAAACGCCATGCATGGCAACTGCATCAGCTGCCATAAGGAAATCAACAAGAAAGCCGGCGATCCCAAGGGAATGAAAGGGCCTGCGCCTGCTTCCTGCGGCAAATGCCATATTTCCACTAAAAAGAAAAAGAAAAAATAGCAGTCTGAAGCTTTAAACTGTTACATATTTAAAAAGGGGAGAATTTGATCAAAATTCTCCCCTTTTTAATTTCTAAAAGCTTTTAGCTATCAGCAGTTAGCGGTTAGAGCAAATCGCAGAAATAACTTCCGATAACGGATATGGTTCTCTATAACTCAAATTTTAATGTCTTTGAGTGATAATCGATTTGCCTTTTGGTGATTCTCTTCTTATATGACCTTTTCCCAGAAAATATTTTTGAGCATCACTATAGCTCAATGGGGATTGAAACCGTTTTCCACTACTGTCTATTCTATGATTAAAAATAGAACTGTTTTTAAATATAATCAGGACGATCCGGACTGTTTATACCGCAAGGCATTGGCAACCAGAGAAGGTGCCCAGGAAGGCGCTCCTAATGCATGAATATGGGTATAGGTGCCAAAAGTATTGTTTTTGAAAAAACCGTCTTTTTTGTCCAATATACCCTTTCCACGCTCCATTTTAAAAGCCATCTCATCGTCCTGGTACTCAATATCCAATATACTTGAATACCTGAACTCGTGACCCTTTAAAATCTCCCCTTTTTCAAAAAAAGGATTGTCATGGACAACTTCAACAGATGTGTAACCATGTCCCTGTGGTTTTTTCGACAAACCGAACCTGATAGGCAGAATACCTGACATGGGATATACATGGTCGTTTAATTGAATGCTGCGACCCAGAAAAATAAGTCCCCCGCACTCTGCATAAATCGGCATCCCTTTATCTGACAGAAGCTTAAGCTGTTTTCTAAAGGTCTCATTTTTGGCCAGCTGCGGCGCATGGGTTTCAGGAAACCCGCCCCCCATATAGATGGCGTCCACATCCGGTATTTTCGTCTCATTTAAAGGACTGATATAGACAATTCGGGCACCCAGATTTTCAAGGGCATCAATATTATCCGGGTAATAAAACTGGAACGCAGAATCCCTGACAATACCGATGGTTACATTTGTTCCATCCCTGGCCGGATCAGGATCCGTCTGCCGTAAAACCGCAGACCGCTGGCTTGTTTTCTTGGCATATCCCACAACCGCCTGATACAGATCATCAAGATCAATATTCTCATCTGCCACTTTGACAGCGGCATCAATGGCCTGGTCTGAAAATGTGTGCTCTTCGGATGTAACAAGCCCCATATGCCGCTCCGGAAAATCGGCAGCCGTAAGCTTGGGTACGGACCCAAAGACCGGTACTTTGCAAAATTTCTCGATATTTGCCCGCACCTTGCCTTCATGACGCTTCCCGGCAACGCGGTTGAGCACAACCCCGCATATGTCTATATCCGGATCAAAGTGCATGCACCCCATCAGAAGCGCCGCGATGGTGCGGGTGCTTTTGGTACAGTCAAGCACCAGAAGTACCGGCAGATTCAACAGTTTGGCAAGCTCTGCCGTAGACGTTGACCCATCAGTATCAATACCGTCATAAAGCCCGCGGTTTCCTTCAATAACGCTGATCTGGGAATCTATAGAATGATTAAAATAGGAACGGGTGACCACATCCGGATCACACAGGAATGTGTCCAGGTTATAACAAGGACGACCGGCCGCCTTGGAAAGCCAGCCGGCGTCAATATAGTCCGGTCCCTTTTTAAATGCAGAGACCTTAATGCCTTTTTTCTTCCATGCCGCAGTGATACCCAGAGAAATAATGGTTTTCCCGGATCCGCCACTCAGACCGGCAATGACGATTCCCGGGATATTATTGTGGCTGACCTGATGCATGAAATATAAAACCGTCTATGTTTCTTATTCTTCGCCTTCAGAAGAATGCTGTTTACCACTACCTTTAAGACCATACATGGTTGTACTTCCAGAAGACCAGTATTCAAGCACTTCATCCTGAACCATTTTATTAACAACTTTTTTAATCATTCTGGGTTTATCATCTGGAAAAAGTTTATAAAAATCTTTAAAATAAAATTTAGTTTTAGTTTTAGATTTCTTTTTCATCCAAGCAATAACAGCTTCGGTTGCAGCTTCTTTATCATTAAGAAGATCACTCATTGTCATACTCCTTTAAATTGAAATATATCAGCCGGAGTACAAAAAAAAGTACTCCGGCTGATCCAACTTTATAAAAAGAAAATTATCAATTAATTATCAATTAATTTTCTTAGAATTTAAACTGAGTTGACTGACGCCAGCTCATGTAAGCCTGCTGACGGAAATCATCAATCAGATGATGGGTGAACTCAAGTTCACATTTTTCAAAGAACTTTTCCCATCCAATTCTTTCTGCCCAGTCACCAAGACGTTCGTATTTGTGAGCGTCATTGGAATATGCATTAACCATTTTGTTAATGGCATCTGTCATGGCAGGCCATCTTGGCATATCATTGGGCAAGAAACCAACTACAACTTTAGAAAATTTAGGATCAGAAATTCTATTGGAAACTTTACCACCAGCCATCAGAACAATACCATCACCTTCTGTATCAGCAAGAGGCATGGAAGGACACATGGTATAACAGTTACCGCAGTACATGCATCTTTCGTTTTTCATGGCAATTGATTTAACTGTTTCGCCATTGGCAAGTTCAACCTTGGACGGCTTGAGTGCCGCAGTCGGACATGCAGAAACAGCCAGAGGAATTTCACAAACTTTATCAAGATACTCATGATCAAGCATTGGCGGTTTTCTGTGATATCCGAGAATAGCGATATCAGAACAATGAACCGCACCACACATATTCAGGCAGCAAGCCATGGAAACTCTAAGCTGTGCCGGAAGTCTCATGTCCTGAAAATCAGTGAACAACTCATCCATAGCAGCTTTTACTGTACCGGAAGCATCCGTTGCAGGTGTGTGGCAATGAATCCAACCCTGGGTATGAACGATATTGGTAATACCAGCGCCGGTTCCACCGATGGGGAATTTAAAAGAACCACCGTCAAATTTTCTGGAAGCCAGATCATTTTTAAGGGGTTCTACTTTATCTTTAGAATCAACCATGAACTCAATGTTGTTACGCGTTGTAAAACGAAGATGGCCGTCACAATGTTTGTCGGCAATGTCGCAAATTTCATTGATAAGAGATGTAGACATTAAACGTGCGCCACCAACTCTTACTGTGTATACTTCATCTCCTGATTCACCAACATGTACAAGGACACCAGGCTCAAGGATTTCATGATGAGACCATTTACCCTTGTTGTTTTTGATCACAGGAGGATAAAATTCATTATGGTCTCTGGGACCGATATCGGAAATCCTGTTTTCCATCGGTTTGTCTGGGTTATAACCAGTAGAAATAAATGCCATTATAATTCTCCCTTCTTATCTTTGATGGTGTTTTCTGTATTCTTCAACATCACGTTCCCAGCCACCCTCAACTTCATCTTCTTTCCAGAAAATGTACGGGTTGGTTCTCGGGTATGCAACATGCTGAGGTGCAGCCTTGATTCCAGTTACTTCAAGAAGTTTCTGGAAACCCTGACGCATAATCAGTTCACCAAGTCTCTCACGGTTTTTACCTTCTTCCATCCACCAGTCCCATACATTTTCAATGACTTCTGTAATCTCTTCATAATCATTATCAGGATTAACTTCAACAAATGGAACAAGCAAAGAACCCATCTGAGCACCATCAAGGATTGGCGCTTTTGCACCAACAAGGATGGAAAGACCAGTTTCTTTACCAATTTTAAGTGCTCGAGGCATAACATTGATGCAATGCATGCAGCGAGTACAGTTTGAATTATCAATGAGAAGTTTTTTGTTTTCAAACTTCATACATTTTGTCGGGCAAAGACCAGTCACCTCTTTTTCAATATCAAAGGGACCCCAGTCTTTACTGCCTTTATAAGCACCGGCATTTGCAGGATAACCATCAGCGCATTCAACATATTTGTTAACCGCATCCTGATCAATTCTGATATCATCTTTCCAGGTACCGATAAAGGACATGTCAGAACGTGCAATTGAAGCTACGCAGCAGTTCGGGCAACCATCAAGTTTAAATTTAAACTTGTACGGGAAAGCCGGACGATGAAGCTCATCCTGATATTCCTGAGTCAAAAAGTAAACCAGCGCACTGGTGTCATAACATGAATATTCACATCGAGATTCTCCCAGACAGTCCGCCGGAGTTCTCAGGTTGGAACCGGATCCGCCAAGATCCTGATTCATGTCATGAGTCAATGTCCAGAATACTTCCTCAAGCTGAGGAGTCGTTGTTCCCAGAAGAATGATATCACCAGTTGCGCCATGCATATTTGTAATGCCGGAGCCTCTGAGGTCCCAAAGTTCTGTCAATTGTCTGAGATAATCAGTTTTGTAATATTTCCCTGCAGGTTGAGCTACACGCATTGTATGGAAATGCTCAACACCCGGGAATGCTTCGGGTTGATCACAATATCTACCAATAACACCGCCGCCATAACCGAAAACACCTACGATTCCGCCATGTTTCCAGTGAGTTCTACCGTGTTTGAAAGACAGCTCCAAAATACCCAGAAGATCGTCAACACAATCTGTGGGGATCTGGAATTCAACACCTTCTTCATTTTTGGCTCTTTTCTCTGCCTGATATTTCAAATCAGAAACAAAGCTTGGCCATGGGCCGGATTCCAGCTCGTCCAGTAATGGAGTTTCATGCTTAGCCATTTACTTACCTCCGTTAAAAGTTAATTTACATTCATTAATGAAAAATTTATCCAAACTTTTCATTCAATAGTTTAATTCTCTATTATTCCGCTCAGTTATAAAAGCCTTTGCTTATCACTGGGAATAATTTCAGCAAAATAACATTGCAGATATAAAATTTCTGCCTCTTCATGTCAATAAAAAAGGGATTTTTTTCAGATCGTTTTGAAAAATGAAATCACCTTTTTATAATGGGATTCAAAATTGTTTTTAACCAGTTCAACCTCAGACGGTGCCGGCGGGCAGGATTCCAAAATAATCTCCATGATTTCCAGCACCTGGTTTAAAGAGAACTGGGCCAAAAAGGCCGGAAAAGCAGCGCTGATCTCGGGTTTAAGCCCCTTTAAAAAACCCTCACTAATAAACGGGATCACCTTATCATTGACCATGGCAGGAGCGCCGGTGCCATCCAATCGGTCCAGGCGCATGCGCAGCGTTAAATTCAAAAAAAAGAAAAGCAGGCCCGGCAGGACAAAGGCCTGATCATGCGGTGTGAAATCCGTTAAGTTTTCATACCCTCTGACAGTAATTAATTTCACACCCCATCCGCCATTTTCCTTCTTGATGATAAAATCACCGGCCGCATGATGAAAGGGAAATACCTGTTGAAATGTATCAGAGTCATACAATGTTGTCAGCATGGTGGCCATTTGACCATATACGGGGAAAAACCGCTCCTCTTCAACATAGGTGAGAGCTCCCTGTGACCCCCAGATAACAATTTCGTTTTCATTGTGATGCCGCGTCAAATGAAATTCCTGGTATCCTTGAAGCCATTCTCCGAGGAAGAAAGCGATCTCTCCTTTTGAAGTATGAACCGACCCGCATCCAAAAACCTGTGGCAGAAAGGCGTCATTTCGTCTGTTTAGATCTGAAATCAGGTCGAATTCCTTTTGAATCAGTGCCAGCCCTTTTTGAGACACAGCCCCGTTGAGAACAAAGGCCAGGATGCGTTCCTGTGGTAATTCGACCTGAACCCGGATTGGATGATAAAAGGCGCCATGCTTTTCTAAAAAAAGATCCACCCTGGTTATCCGGTCTGCGTCTGAGGGATTATTGGTTAACCGGGAAACACCTTTTTTCAGAAAATAAAAATCATTTTCTATGATGAATTGTTTGGCCGACGAAAGATAATCTCCAATGGTTATATCCTTGTGGCCTGAAGCCGGTGTCTTACCGACGTCGGGATGGTCATCTCCCAACAACAAAAGTTTCCACAAACTTGAGTCTGTGGAAACTTCTTTTTCTTCTCCGGATACAAAAAAATGTATGGAAGGTTCTGGCATCAGCTTTTGCGATGCGGTTCAAGTTCTTCCAGCAGCTCGGGAGCCACTTCAAAGCCAAGGCTCTTGGCTTTATCACAATGGATAATAGCCTTTTCAAAATCTTCAATTTCCAGATAGGCCACGGCCAGATTGTTGTGGGCAATCGGAAAATCAGGCGTGACGCCAAGGGCTTCCAGATTGGCTTTAATCCCCTCCTTGACAAGGCCTTTCATAAAATAGGCAGTGCCAAGGGTGGTATAGGCCTGTACAAAATTCTTATTATGAATAATGGCCTTTTTCAAATTCTTAATGGCCTTATCCACCTTTTCTTCATCTTCCTTGGAATCCTTGCCATCCACCAGCTGCAGCAGCACAAAGGCCATGTTGCCGTACCCTTCAGCAAACCCGGCTCTTGCTTTGGTTGCTCTTTGGTTAAATCGGTAGCACCCTTCAAGATCACCTCGTTGAAGACAAATACCACCCAATAATACATAGGCTTCCGCAAGCGTCGGGCTATTATCTATGGCATCATGAAGCACTTTTTCAGCCTCTGCATATTCTTGCTTTCCCATCAATGCCACCGCAAGGTTATAATGGGTTGTACCACATTCTTCATTCTCACCAAGCTGTCCTCTTAATCGTGCGATATGCTCGTCTGCGCTGGGCGGCAGATTGCCTTGTTTTTCAGCGTCCGTCATTTTGTTGTATCCTTTCAAAATCATATATAAAATTATGCGTTTCTTGTTAAAACTCAATATAATATTTCCAATACATGGGTGTGTCAAGACCAGTCTGCATTATTGTGACAATAACCAGTCTATTATAACCAAAGGTCAGAATAACACAAGTCATTGTATTTAAACTCATTTATCTGTGCAGAGACGACTTAATATGCCGAAAATCATGCAGGGGTAATATTACTTTTGGCTTGAATGGAACCACCACTTATGATAGCACCTGTCTATAGGTAAATTCCAAAAAAATACAATTTTTACAAGGCAGGAGTTTAAACATGGAACCCGGATGCTATACAGCATTAATCACCCCTTATAGCCAGGCAGGCGAGCTTGATAATTCAGGTCTTGAAAAGCTTGTCACCTTTCAGATTGAAAATGGTATCACAGGCATACTTGCAACTGGAACCACGGGCGAAAGCCCAACCTTTAAATGGGAAGAGCATGATCATGTGATTGCCCGCGTTGCCCAACTGGCTAAGGACAGATGCAAACGCATTGCCGGAACCGGCAGTAACAATACCGCCGAGGCCCTGGAAGCCACGGGACATGCGGCAAAAGAAGGCGTGGATGCTGTTCTGCTGGTGGACCCTTACTACAACGGCCCAAGCTCTCTTGAAATCAGAAAAGAGTATTATGAGACCGTTGCCGCAGGACACCCGGATGTGGAAATCATACCTTATATTATACCCGGAAGAACCGGGGCACAGATGCTGCCACAGGATCTGGCCATCCTGGCTGAAAACTGTTCCAACGTGAAATGTGTTAAAGAGGCCACCGGCAACCTGGAAAACATGAAACTGACCCGAAAATTCTGCAAAGACGGTTTTCAGATCTTCTCCGGAGATGACGCCCTGGTCTGTGACATCATGCTGGACCCGGATATTAAAGCCTGCGGCTCTATTTCGGTCATGTCCAATATTGCCCCGGCAGCCATGACAAAAATGGTATCATCTATCAATAATGGGGAAAAAGATAAAGCACTGGCCATACAAGACGCCCTCAAGCCGATCCTTGACCTGGTCGTTGTCACCACAACGGAAGAGTCAAAGTTCGGTCCGGTTACCTGCCGGGCACGGAACCCGCTGCCGGTAAAAACCCTGATGCAGATCCTGGGTATGCCGTCAGGCCCCTGTAGAAAACCGTTGGGGAAAATGACCCGAAAAGGCCTGGATGTTGTACTCGAAGCTGCCAAAAAAGTGCAGAATAACAGCCCTGAAATTTTTAAACCGGCAGCCGATTTCTTTGATATCGATATTGAGGCCCGTTTAAATGATCCGTCCTCCTGTGACGGACTGTGGTATAGCTATTAAGGACTCACAAAAACACAAAAGGCCCTGCACGATCGATCTCGTGCAGGGCCTTTTTTTAGTATTATCAGCTATAGGCTTTACTCTTTTTTAGCCTGGAACATCTCCTGGTCCGTCTGGAAAAAAGAGGCTTTCAGCCATTCAAATCCGAACTGAAGCAATTTAACATCATCTGATTCGATCTCTTTGATAGTTTCCTGCGGGATATCATACCGGGTCAAAAAAGAACTCTTGAATACGAACTTTTTAAACTTGTCAATATTATAGCAGACCATAAAAAAGATCTTCTTGCTCTCTTCACTCAGCTTCATGCTGGACGGCAATGATTTTTTCCTCACGATCAGCTCCATCCAGCCGTCATTGACCTCATCACGCAGATCAACCCCCTGGTCTTCACGCCACTGGGCCACGGTCCACATTTTGTCCTCTTCAAACCCCCTGCAGTGTGCCTCTTTTACGGTAAAAAAGAATTCATCTTTCTCGCCCTTCTCTCCTGAATAGCTTAGCGAGCCCACGCCCAGCGGATAATACCGGCAGGTGGTGGGTCGGTCTTCATAGATGGCGCACCCTTCCTTGTCTTCCACAAAGGGACATGATTTACGCTCATCATCCAGCAGCTTAAGGGTCACCACGGGCAGGCCCGCTTTTTCCAGAATCTGGGGATCTGTAAATACCGCTAAAAATTCCTCGGAGCTTAAATCCAGCTTTTTACGCATTGTCAATATATCATACGGAGTGAGCATGATATCGATGCCGCGGCAGCAATCGGTAAAACAGGTCACACCTTTATGGCAGTTAAACTTGAACTTGCTGTTCAAACCCAGCTGTTCCGGCGGTATCGCTGATTGTTCTTCTATTTTATCAGACATTCACATTTTCCTTATATTTAGGGTACAACTCTCTTTTAAAGGCACACACTATACAATAGAAATCTCAATAATGTCAAACGATTACAAACAACATTTGTACCCTTGTCTTCCAGGGCACAGGCTTTTGCATTCCCTGACCTATAAAATCATTTGACATATCAGGCATTTCACCATAAAAAAACAATAAAAAAGTATAATCCTCATATTGAAATGCCAACTCATTTACTCTCAAAGGAGTTCCCATGAAAGTCAAAAAAGCGGTTTTCCCGGTGGCCGGCCTTGGCACCCGATTTATCCCTGCGACCAAGGCAATGGCTAAAGAAATGCTCCCGGTTGTGGACAAACCATTGATCCAGTATGCCGTGGAAGAGGCATTCCAGGCCGGTATCGAGCAAATTGTTTTTGTTACCGGTCGCGGTAAAAAAGCCCTGGAAGATCATTTTGACCGATCCTTTGAAATCGAACATACCCTGAAGGAAAAAGGGAAAAATGATCTGTTAAAACAGATCGAAGAACTGGTCCCCAGGACAGGGACCATCATCTATACCCGCCAGAACCAGCCATTGGGGCTTGGGCATGCCATATGGTGTGCCAGAGATATTGTCGGTGACGAACCATTTGCCGTTCTTCTGGCAGATGACCTGATCCAGACGGACAGACCGGTCCTGTCTGAAATGGTCAAAAAATTTGACCGTATGCGTGCCTCCATGGCCGCAGTGATGGAAGTTCCCAATGATCAGACGGACAAATACGGAATCCTGGACGCAACACCTGTGGAAGACGATATTGTCCGTATCGACGACATGATTGAAAAACCGGATCCGGCACAGGCCCCGTCCAACCTTGCCATCATTGGCCGCTATATTTTGACACCGAAAATATTTGAATACCTGGGACGAAAACAGACAGGCGCCGGTGGTGAAATACAGCTCACCGATGCAATGAAACGGCTGCTCAAAGATCAGCCCATTTTCGGATACAAATTTTCCGGTACCCGTTTTGACTGTGGCGACAAGGCCGGATTTCAGATGGCAAATCTTGCCTTTGCCCTTGAACGCCCTGATTTAAGGGACAAGCTGATGGATTTTATTAAGACGATAAAATAGGTGGCAGCTGTTAGGTGTAAGCTGTCAGGTGATGGCTATGTGTTTTTATATTGACTGTAAATCTTCATCACCTTTTTGACATAGTTCTGGGTTTCCTTATAGGGGGGTACCCGATTATATTTATCCACTGCATCGGGGCCTGCATTATAGGCCGCAAGGACCAGGGGCAACTGATTGGCGTATCGCTTGAACAGCCGCTGCAGATAGAGAGTGCCGCCCATGATATTCTGGGAGGGATCAAAAGGATCACTGACTGACAGGGCTGAAAAATTGGCCGGCATAATCTGCATTAGGCCCTTGGCCCCTTTTTTGGAAACCGCACTGGGGTTAAAACCGGACTCCACCTTGATCACCGCCTTGATCAAAAAAAAATCCACCCCATACCTTTGCTGGGCTTTTTTAATAACAGCATCATATTTTTGGGTCGAACGCAGGCTCCTTTTTTCCGGCTTTTCCCGGATATACAGCTTGTAGTTCGTCGATGTGGGGACGTTTGTAAAATGGACCACGCCTTCACTGTCAATAAACATATAGATATCCGCACCCGCCATGGGCGGCATTAAAAACGCCAGTAAAAAAACAAATATGATGCCTTTGTGTTTCAGCATGGGTATCTGTTACAGCCGATCCTTATATTCCTTTAAGACAAGTTTTGGCGCAAAAGAGGGTTTTGCCACATATTTTCCGATGTTGTCCAGAAAAGAGGTGACCAGGGAGTCGAATGTCTCATCTTTTTCATGGTCCCTGATGAAATTGCGTTCCAGCCGGTATTCATAAACAACCCTGTCGCCCAGGGTATTTTTTATATCCTCAAATTTAAATTCAGAGATTGGCGCATCCTTAAACAGATCCTCTTCCACCTTGATCTCCATATTTGCTTTCATCACCACTACAAAGGCATCCGCGCCGATCTTTTTTGAACAGTCAGAAATAACAAGTGTCTGATTGTTTTCAAGTTTAATCTCTTTTACGATTGTGCTTTCCATTCTCTATCCTATATTGCTTTTATATAATTATTTATTTTAATCCAAACTTAAAAAAAGGCGGTGTCGCCCTTAAGGGATCGTTTAAACAGAACTTCACATAATCTGTTTGCATAAATCCAAACTGCCGGATATTTTGCAAACAGAATGTGAACTAAGGCAAAGCATAGCTTTGCCCCTAATTAGTGTCTAAGCCGACCCTTAAAACAATTCAAGCTGTCTCTCTTTTTTCTTTGCTTTTGCCTGTTTCATACTTTTTTGAACCTGCATCAGCTTTTTCTCAATATCATCAATAAAAAAAGACCGTTGTCTTTCCATTTGTGTGCCATATATGCGTCTTTTCTGGGCATAAGTCAAACAAAGAATATCCATGGCCCGGGTCATGCCCACATAAAACAGACGGCGTTCCTCTTCCATATCCTCAATGGTTTTTCCATCTCTTGCAAAGGGTATCAGCCCCATTTCACATCCGGAAACAAAAACCACGGGGAATTCCAGCCCTTTGGCAGCATGCATTGTCATTAACGACACTTTTTCAGCAGCCAGCCCTAAAACGTCCGTATCCCTGTCCAGAGCCAGTCCATCTAAAAATTGCCGTAAATCTTCATAGATCGGTGCCCTGGCAATAATATTCTCCCAGGCCCGTTTGCCTGCGTCATGTGCATCTATTTTCTCTTTCAGCCCTGCTTTTTCACAGACAAATTCTATCTGTTTGATCACCGTGTCTGTTTCGGCCCGGGCCATACACGCGTTAATCTTAAAAGAGGCATCTTCAATCTTTTTTCGCATGGCCGGTGTAAGGCTGCTGTCCTCATTAAAAACAGGCGCCCCGTTGTCTTTGGCAAACCATCGGCCATGGTCATTAAAAAGCTGTTTTACCTCTTTTAAGGCCTTGTTTTTCAGCGTGACACCAAAAAGGTCAAAAACGATCCTGATATCATGAAACGTCTGGCATCCTGATTTCATGCGGCACAGGCTGATCAACTGCTTTATACCCTCAATGTCAAACACCCTTTTCTTATCTGCTGTCTGGAAAGGGATCCCCTCTTTTTCCAGCATACTGACAAAGGTGTCACACTGCTTTGATGTCCTGTAAAGGATGGCAAAATCGGCAAATGAATACTCTTTTTGAGACGCCATGCCGGCCTTGCCGCTGTCCATGGAAAAAAATGAGGTGCCGCCCACAAGGTTTTCAATCATCTTCCCGATGGCCACGGCCTCAGCCTGCTCCGTGCTGGTCTGTTTGATGACAAGCTGTGTTGCGCCCGTGATATCGGAAAACACTTTGGATTGCCCCCGGCCCTGCTTTGATTTGCGGATCATCTGGAAAGAGGCGTCTAAAATGGTCTGCGTGGAGCGGTAGTTGCGCGTTAAAAAAATCTTTTCACACCCGGGAAAATCGGTTTCAAACAATTTAAAATACCTGTTGTCAGACCCCCTGAATCCATAAATAGACTGGTCCGGGTCCCCGATAACCAGGATATGATTGCCATCTGCCAGAAGCTTTGTTAACACATACTGCCCAAAGTTCAGATCCTGGTATTCATCAATAAAGAGATAGGGGTAACGCTTTAACACCGAAGCGTAGATTTGATCATCGTTTTTGAGCATGGTCACAGTCATGAGAATCAAATCTTCAAAGTCAATGACATTTTCTTTGGCGCAGAGCTGCCAATAATTTTCATAGGCGGTTATCATCCCGGCATCGGCCTCTTTTTGCATATCATCGGGCAGTGGATCTGACGGCGCCAGAAGGTTTTGTTTGCACCTGGAAATATAGAGATCCGCCTTTTTCACATCCCTCATTTTGGTATCACTGCCAAGGGCCTGCCGAATCAGGGCCGCTCTTGCATTGTCATCCAAAATAGTGGCGGAAAAATCAGTTTTGTAGGTTCGAAGCAGATGCAGACAAAAAGAGTGGAAGGTGGCTGACATGACAGACGCTTTGGGATTTGAAATTTTATCATGTGATGCGGGAAGATAGGTTTCAATCCGCTTTTCAAGCTCCTTGGCCGCCTTATTGGTAAAGGTCAGGGCCAGAATCTTTTGGGGGGCCACTTTCTGCTGCGATACAAGCCAGGCAATTTTCGCGGTCAAGACCCGTGTCTTGCCCGTTCCCGGGCCTGCCTGGACTACAATGGCACGGCTTTTTGATTCCACGGCCTTTTGTTGTTCCAGGTTCAAACCTTTCAGCAGGTCGTCCTCTTTCTGACTTTTAACAGCACTGCCGGGTTTGTTTTTTTTCTTAAAATCCTGCCCAAATGAATCCGGACCGATTTTCCGGGCTCTTTGGGCTCTTTTTTTCTTCTTTTTTTTGGGCAGGTTAAACAACAGATCTTTTTCGCCCCGAAGCCGATCTTTTTCTTCATCATCAAAAATATTCACCACACCGTACTCCCCGTCAAAACCGGGATCGATTTTGATATCCCCTGCCCGCATTTTCATGACTGCATCTGCTAAAAGCGGCACATTTGCCGATTCTATTCTCTCATAGGAAAGGTCCAGAAGAATATTAAGTTCCGGTCCCAGGGCATCCAGTGCCTTATTATAAAAGGTGGTCACTTTCTTGGTCTTCGGGCCCACCTCAAAAATTTCCGACAGGATATCGGTTAAGGGAATGATGCTTTTAAACCCCTGGCGGTTCTTTGGCACAAAGCCTTCCGGCCGGGTGGCCAGTTCCTGCACCCGGTAAAGAACACCGCAGGTCAAAGGTTTCCCGCACACAGGACAGATCCCGTCCATTTGAAGTGTCATGGCCGGATTCAGGCAGATATCGCATTTTCTATGACCATCATAATGGTATTTGCCCTGGTGGGGATACATATCCAGGGTCCCTTTATATGCATCAAGATCATTGTCTTTAAGGGCGTTTCGAATATGGGAAAAGCTTAAGTTTGTATTAAACACCGATGCATTCCTTCCTAAAAACCCCGGGGAATGGGCATCGGAACTTGATATCAGACGCAGATTATCCAGCTGTTTAATCCGCCAGTTCATGGGGGGATCCGAAGACAACCCGGTTTCAACGGCAAAGATATGCTGGGTCAGCTCTTCAAAGCATTCCGTCATATCGTCAAACCCGGATTTTGAACCAAACAGGGAGAACCAGGGGGTCCAGATATGGGCGGGAACAAACATGCCCTGATCATTGATATCCAGCATCAATTCCAGCAGCTTTTTGGCATCAAGCCCGAGGATCGGCCGGCCGTCGGATTTAATATTGCCGATGGCGTCCAAGGCGGCATTAAATTTTTTAACACTTTTAAGATCGGGAAAATAGACCAGATTGTGGTTCTTTCGAACCCGGTCGTTCTTTTTATAAATACTGCTGATTTCCGACTGCAGGATAAAGCGGACCTCACCTCTGCAGCTTTGGGGAACTATTTTGTCAATTTCCTGAGCAATCTCTTTTTTCAGTGAATAAAGCCCCGGCTCGGCCTGCTCCAGTTTTGATTCAATTTCTTCAATCCATGCCGGATGGGTAAAATCTCCGGTCCCCACAACGGTCACACCTTTCAATTGCGCGGCATGATAGAGGTTTTCAAGATCCAGGTTCTTTGCAGTGGCCCTTGAATATTTCGAGTGCAGGTGAAGATCAGCTATAAATTTCATATTTTTTCCCGGGGTTTTGGGTTCTTTTTTCCATGGATTCAATTCATATCACGATTTTCTCTTAATTTAAACGCAGGTTTTGTGCTAAGACAGATATGAAACCACAATAAAAAATAAGGGGCTGTTATGAATAAGATCCATGATAAAGTTCTTGTAATGGCAGACAAAAAAACCTGCGCCCAGATCAAGGCCTGCGCCGACAAGTTCTCAAACCTTGAGGTAATTGAAGCCCATTCGGAAAACAAGGCATTTGAACTGATCTACAACTACACTCTTGTCCTGATGATCATTGACACATCCCTTCCCCATATCGACACCTATAAAGTCGGTTCAATGCTGCGCAGCCACCTGCAGGTTCACAACACCCCTTTACTGATACTCTGTGATGAGATTGAACATGACAATCTTTTAACCGACTTTGATTCCCTTAAAATTGATTACCTTTTGCGGCCGTTTACAAAAGAGCAGGTCCGGTCAAAAATCAAGATATTTTTTGAATTGTTTAAGCAGACCAATGCCGTTCATCAGAGCATTGATGAGCTGGACAAGGTCTATCGAAAAATCATCGGTCAGCATGAACAATCGGCAAAAGAGGACGCGGCGGACAAAGCCCTGTCGATCAAAACGTCACACGCCACCAACCAGATCCAGCAGGCATTGCGTAACCATGCGTCCAACATTCATCTTTTGATGCGCAACCACAATCTGAATACCGAGGAAAAAACACGGCTGGCAGCTGTCAAAAACGCCGCCGAGCAGATCTCTTTGACCACCAAAAAGCTGACCTCCCACATCCGGTTTGCCAAAGAGAAGCCTTTCGACCAGGAGTATTCCATCCTCTATGTCCAGGAATCAGACGAAGATTTCAGCATTTTTAACCATTTCATGAGAGGCGTTGTCAAGTGCGACCTTACCCAGGGGCCGACCATTGCGAAAAGCCTTGAACTGATCTACAAACAGGCATTTGACCTGATTTTCATCGACTATGCCCAGCAGGACGGCACCGGCCTTGAGCTTCTGGCCAGACTGAAGCGGCTCCGGTCCGACACCCCGGTGATCTTCACGTTGGACAAACCCCTGGCGCATAAAGGACCTGAAGCGATGTCCAAAGGGGCGTTCACCTATCTGCTCAAAGAAGAGTTTTCCAGCACCCGGATGCTGTCCATCATTCACAACACCCTGGAAAAAGCCGCCCTGACACGGGAGGTGGAGGATGCCCAGAACAGGATCGTCATGATATCCCAGAAAGACTATTTAACACGGCTTTACAACCGCCGCTGTTTCGAGGAGGAACTGGAATCTGAAATTTCAAAGGCACGGCGCTACCATACTGCCCTGTCCATCCTGCTGCTGGATTTTGATTCCTTTCAGGCCATCAACGATTCCCATGGGTTTGATGCCGGTGATCAGGTACTGGCCGCCAGTGCCACCATTATCCAGGGAATGGTCCGGGGCAATGACGTGGTCTGCCGCTACGGCGGGGAAGAGTTCGGCATTATCCTTTCCAATACCGGCCCCAAAGGCGCCAGGATGCTGGCCCAGCGGCTGAAAAGGAAAATGGCCCACCATGATTTTGAAACCGCCCAGGGCTCTTTGAACCTGACGGTCAGCATCGGTCTGGCTGCATTTGACCACAAAACAGACACCACCTATGCAAGTCTTGTAAAAAAAGGGTTAAATGCACTGACATCAGCCATGGAAGACGGCGGCAATAAAGTGCATGTACACACCACTGACGACAATAAATAAAAGAGAGACATATGCCTGTTTTTGACACGAACGCACAACAACGGATTTCAAACTGGAACCGGAACTTTGACCAAACGGTCAAAATAATTCTTAACACCACCGCTCATCCGGAAACCGAACAATTTCTCACCATTGCCAAAGAACTTGAAAACATTGCCACCAACCTTGCCATTGAAACCCGGGAAAGTGACAGCGGTCTGCCCGGATTCATGATTTCAGACAACATCTTTTTTTGTGCCTTTCCCATGCAAAAGGAACTATCCCCCTTTCTGGATGCGATGACACAGGTTCATGTTAAAAAAGCACCACTGCCCGAACCTATGATTGACCAGCTAAAACAGGTTGAAATCCCCGTGGGGCTCAAATTATATATCGCCCTTCAATGCCCCCACTGCCCGGGGATGGTTGGCACCATGGCGCACCTTTGCTCCCACAATTCAAATATCAAAGTGGACATCATCGACGGCAGTCTTTTCACCGATGTTGCGCAAAAAGACAAAGTCATGGCCGCCCCCTGCCTGATCCTGGACAATGATTTCAGGTGGACCGGCAGTGTGGCCGCAGAAGAGATCGTCTCCATGATTGCGGACAGGGACCCTTCGTCTTTAAGTGTGGACTCCCTTAAAAACATCCTTGAACAGGGGGATGCCGCCTGGATCACCCAGCAGATGATGGCCAAAAACAAAATATTTGACAATTTTGTATCGCTTCTGCTGCACGAAACCTGGTCGGTGCGCCTGGGAGCCATGGTGATCGTGGAAGAGCTGGCCGAAGATGATCCGGGGCTTGCCCAAAATCTTTGCCCCATCCTGATTAATGCCTTTGACAAAGAGGATACCACTGTCAAGGGCGATATCCTTTATGCCCTTGGCGAGGCCGGGGACATGAAGACCGTGGCATGGATTAAGGAGCAGGTGCCGCAGCTTTCACACCCGGACTTGAAAGATGCGGCCCAGGATGCCGTTGAATCCATCGAGGAACGCCATGGGTAATCCGTCTGGTCATATTCAGTCCCTGATTGACGCCTACAATCTGGCGCCCCACCCCGAAGGCGGGTATTACCGGGAAATTTACCGCTCTGAAGACGATGTTGTTTCTCCTGTGTGCAATGAAAAACGCTCCGCTGTCACCCAGATCTATTTCCTTTTGGGGAAAGGAGATATCAGCCGGTTTCACCGGGTCATTCATGATGAAATCTGGCATTTTTATGAAGGATCTCCCCTGAACCTGATCTGTTTTGACGGGATCAAAACCAGACAGGTGACCATTGGGCCGGGTTGTGATGATTCCACCTTTGTGGTTAAAGGCGGGGTCTGGCAGGCGGCCGAATCTACCGGTGGCTACACCCTTGTGGGGTGCACCGTGTCACCGGGGTTTGATTTTGAGGATTTTTCGTTTTTGTCTGAGTCACCGGAAGAACTGGAAATGTTTATGGAGGCACAAGAAGGTTTAGAGCGTTTTCTGTAAGCCTGTTGATGGTTAAAATGGAGTAGGTATTAAGGGGGAGTAATAAACGCTTCGGAAGGGGCGCCGCACCGGCAATCCTTTTATCTAAAGCTCGCCGGACGTCCTGTCCGGCTCGCAGCGGGGATCATGCGCTACGGCGTCCTGCCTTCGCTTCGATCCACGCCGATAAAAGTATTACCGTCACGGCTTCCATTAACCGTTGTGCAGGTAACCTTCCAAAAACAGGATGGGTTCGATTCCCATGTGCTTTCGCCATCTTGTTTAATCATTTAAGGCACTTACTATACAGACCCTTTCATTCTGCCACGAATGTTTGGACGGTCAAACTTTTAGGTCTCACTGCATTCAACTTTTTATTAAGTGTAATAGATACGCTCATTTCCTAACACAAGATGTGGTGGCAGGATAATTTTATGCGAAAGCGAGCAATTATAGACACATCTCACACCTTGAATTTACTAACCACAGAATCGAAAATTAGTTTAACTTTTCTTCCAATCTATCAGGGTAAGGCCATCAGTTTGAAATTGATTAGGAAACTTAGTTTACAAAAATTCGAAACATTGATACGAAATTGAATAGCCTTTTGTAATCGTTATCGATAGGCCGTTACCTTAACGAACATATAAAATTTGAAGTATATGACGAGTCCTCAAATTAAAATAATGATTTCATTGGCCAGCATTTCCATTGTTTATGCTTTTATATGCCAGATTCGTTTATCACAAAAGGCGAGGAAATTATCAAAATTACTGGAAAATAAGTGTCCAGATCTCTGGGCTGAATTAAATTTTGTAGCAAAAAATTCAAATGGTGGACTCCCCGGTATTAAAATTTTATACCGAAACAAGACTGATAAACTACCTAAAGTGGATCGTCAGTATGAACAATTGCGTTTCCTTGAAAGACAACTACTTTCAGGTATCGCTATAGGTATTTGTTGTATTGGATTGATTGCTGTAGGGCTTAATTATTTCGGTTGGCATTGGTAAGCTAATAATCTGGTTTTATTTTTTATCAAAACAAACAGCTACCTAATATGATTATAGAGAGTTACTAAATTTTGACATTCATATAAATGACTCATAGAGGTCACAAATGGAAATATTATATTTTTCAATCAACTCAAATCATGAAAACATATACATAGGCCATTTGTTTCAATTTGTGTTCATTCTGCTCCTATCCATTTTTATATGGTATGTATTATATAAACTGTTCTCAAATAAACAAACTCGAAAAGCCAAATATAAAAACTTAAAAACGCTACCACGAAAGTGGGCTTTTATTATTGGAGGATGTATTGGATTGTTGATCATCGTATATGTATATATCGATAATTGGGCATATTTTTTTCGGATAGACACACAAGGTAAAAACCTCGAACTTTATTACGTCATGCCCAAAAGAATCGTAACTATTTACTCAGATGATATTTCAGAACTGATTACCCAAAAGACATGGCGTAAGACAACTAACTATCGCCTGATTATTAAAACAAAAGAAGGTAAGGAGTATATAAGCTCAATTGTCGGCTCAAATCTATTTAGAAAAAATATGAACGAATTAGAACAAACCTTAATATCTAATAACCGATAAACACAAAACTTTTTGAATAGTTACAGATAACAGCCATGAAATATTATTCTTTGAAAGATATTGAAGAAATGAAAAGGAATGAGTGTCAGAAAACAATCATTGATTCAGCATGTTTAATAAAAAGAAAGGCAGAAAAATTAATCACCACGGTGAAAAATGCATTTTCAAAAGTAAAATTAGAAAATGGTATTGGACTATTTGAGGCCCAAGGTATTGACGATTATAAAACTAAGGAAGAATGTTTAAAATTAAGAGAAAATGATGAAAAACAAAACTGGCAAAAAATAACTGTTTCGTCATTAAACAATTGTTATAGCAGCCTCAGCTTTTTTGACCCAAAAGGGATGCGATTTCACCTGCCGGCATTTATCATCGCCGATATTAAAGACCAATATATGCAAAATCTTGGTATACAGTTCAGCCTTGTTACAGATTATAATATAGAGCAGTATTCTGCTTTAGATTTAAAACAAAGAATTGCTGTCCGACAGTTCATTGAATATATGATTACAAATGAAGACTATAGTTATGAAAAAGAACATTTAAAGCATGCAATCGCAGTATATTGGTCTAAAGAATAAAGGCTTTGGATGATTGGGTGATGGTCAGGGATTGATTTTTTTTCAACCTTTTGTAACTGGTGGAGAAACGATGAGCGATATCAATTCCCTGTTCTGTTTTGCAAAAAACTTGCCAGATATATTGGTTTAAAAAAAATGATGAAACGCGATAGATAATAGATAGTCAACTGCTTGGAATCTCTGATTAGAATTGGTTTTTAATATTAATAAGTTGATTTTAAAAAAACAGAGCCATTTTAGGCCCTGCTTTTAAAATAATTAGTAAATATTTTGAATCTATTTAATCCTTCTACTTACTCCTGAAAGACCTAACAGACCAATGCCAAAGAGAATTATTGTTGTAGGCTCAGGAACTGGCGCAGAACCCTCATTAAAAGTGAAATTATCCATGGCATAATGATAAAGAACACCAGGAGGAGGATAAGAAGGGTCCCAGGTTGGATGGCTCGTAAACGCAGCCTCTATCAACGTACCAGAAGTCGTGTCTGGCGAAAAACTCAAGCGATCAACTCCATAGAAATTAAAATCAAACCATGTGGGACTGTCAGCACTTACAGTTACCGTTGTAGAGTATTGTTCGACTCCGCCAAGATATCCGTATACCGTTATATCCATATTATCTCGCCACCCGGCTGTTAGATAGACCCCGTTGAAATCAAACACACCGGTAAAACCAGCAGATGCGATAATAGTACCACTGACTGAGTAAGCCACATAATCGCCCGATACCACACCATTATTGAATCCGGTAGTAGGATAAGGGTATGCAGGTCCATTGATTATTTTGAACCATTCAGGGTATATGTTCCAATCGAATCCACCATAGCTGTAGATTGTCGCGTTTTTATCCCAGCAAAATGTCAGGCTATCTTACCTATGGCG
>CAZLTD010000087.1:0-24412 GCA_964562385.1 uncultured Desulfobacula sp. | reverse complement strand
AAAGAACTCCGTCTTTGGTTGTAAGGAAATTTTTCTCCAACTCCTCTGTATTTTGATGAACGACAATTTCAAACCCTCTTTGAGATAAAAATGATTTTATGGCACCCCTTTCAATGGAAAAAGCAGCCCCGGATTCACCCTGATGCTTGGAGGCATTGAGTTCAACGAGCTCCTGAAACCCATAGGCATTAAAAACACCCGGCCAAACCGCGATATAATCAAATGCAACCATGCTCCCTTTGGCAGCATTTGATCTGATAAACTTGAGTGTTGCATCCACAGCATCTGATCCCAGATAGTACGTTACCCCTTCCCAGACAAACAATGTCCGAGTATCTGGATTAAACCCTGCTTCAAAAAGAACATCTTTTAATGACTGACTGTTGAAGTTGATTGGAACATAGGTTAAAAAATCAGGTATTTTGATGCATGCTTCTGAAAGACATCGTTTTTTGCGTTCCTGGGTGGGACGGGTATCAAGTTCAAAAATTTTTATACTGCCGGATAAATTCTCGTATCGATAGGGTCTTGTGTCATACCCGGCTCCCAGAAGAACAATTTGATCAATATCGCCGTTGAGAGCATCCCTGTAAAATTGATCAAAAATATGGGTCCGGGCCATAACATATTCACACAATCCGAGAATGAAATGCTTTCCCTTGAATTCATCCCGATTTTCTATACGCGCTAGGTCATCCTGCATTTTTCCGGGTAAAAAAAACTTTGCAAGGCTGTCATGCCCCCGGATCTCAACATTCATTTCTGTGGCCGCAAAAGCACGCATAAGAGTGGTCAACAATGCTGTTTCAGACGGTTTTTCTTCAATGGCCCTGTTATCAGGGGTTCCCCCCATCCCCCCAAGACCGATTGTATTTCCAAAAGGATCTTTTACCTGTGCTAAAAGATAGCCATTGCGCAGGTCCGTAATATCACCGTGTTTTGACGCACCTAGCCCGAGGATCCTGGGATATTCCACTTTTAAATCAGATACCCCCCAATAGGCAATTTGACCTGTTCCGTTATTACGTACCGGATGTTCTACATGATTGAGAACCAACCTGTCGGCCCCCACAAGGAATGTGACAGATCCGGACTGTTCAATGACTGGTTTTGAATCGAGGAAATCGCTGTACCATTCTCTGGCTTTTTCCAGATCATCGACTTCATAACTCACAGAGCGTAAACTTAGAAACATTACATACCTCCTATTTTGAAAATATAAAGTTGGTGGTAGTAAAATAGAATATCTAATTTAGAAATGCTTATCCCAGATGAATTATTTGTTATTCGATTTGAAAATGATCACTGTTTACAGCAAATCACAAAACCAGGTGTCGAGACATGGGTATGATTTTTTTAAAATCACGAGATCCTTCAACAACGGTTAAATATGTTGATGCAATAATATCCGTCGAACCTATGATTCGCTGATTATAGGAATCGCTAAGTCTATGATTCACTGAATCTAAGAACCGTTTCTAATACTCATTTTGGGGGGCTGTTTGAAATAGGATGAAAAGGCCCTGGAAAATGATGGTATACTGTTGTACCCTACAGCCATAGCGGCTTCAGTAACATTGACGCTCCCCTTTTCCATCAGATATTTAGCGTGTTCCAATCGCATTTTTTGAAGATATCCGAAAACCGTGGTTCCATAAAATTTTTTAAATCCACGATTCAGTTTTGTGTGAGAGAGCCCGACCTCCCTTGCCAGATCAAAAAGTGTGGGAGGATTTTCCATATTATTGAGCAGCAGATCTTTGGCATGATGAATTTTTTCATTTCCATTGAGCCTGATGGCTGGCTGCGGTTTGGATCGGGTTTCAAGCATCTGAATTTGTGCCAGTTTATACGCTACCAGCTCAAGGGCCTTACTCTCCATAAAAATTTTACGAATCGCTCCTTTATAGGGACAGTTTAAAATTTCGTAGAGCGCGGACTGCATAGATGGTGTAATAGATCCCTTGTGATAATAAATTTGCGGATCTGCTCCCTGTACAACCATCTTTAGGCGATCCGGAAAGGCTAATTGAGGATCATCCATAAACGAATAGAGGATAGATGGCGAGACATTCACGGTCACCTGGTGAAACCGTGTTTTTCCCTTCATTCGGATAATCCCTTTTAGTTCCGGGAAAAATCCTGCAGTGCAGTATCCGCCCTTGATATCGTAGATATTTGTTTTGTGATTTATATAACGATTCTCTGTCTGGATCCCACCTGTCCCAACCATATAAAAAGCTATACGCAGTGCAGGATAGGTAACACTAAAGTTTTTCGAAAACTCAATATGGTGGAATTGGTCAAATATTTCAATATTAAGGCCTGACCGTAAATCCAGATTTTGAATGGTACCGGTGATAAAATCTGTGGTCACCCGACAATAGGATTCAAAACTTTCAGGGCGGTCTATTCCCCCTGAATGATTAATGACCCCCATGGCAAAGCGATCTGAATGCCCTTTATAAGAAATCCCTTGTGCGATAATTTATATCCTCTTAGACCTTTTTAGACAGCATTCCCTGCTTTTGCTATATCAGAAGTTCAGGTGAAGATACACATTTTAATTTATTGCCTTCCTTTTTAGTATTAAACTTTGAAAATGCATTGGTATCACCCGGTGCATTTTCAAAGTTTAAATCCATACTAAATTCCCAGGCTCTTTCGTTGTATTTTGTAAATTTGCTCAATGCCCCTGTCCGCGGCATCCAGCAGCTGATTTAGCTCCTCCCGGCTGAACGTCCCCTGCTCCCCGGTTCCCTGGACCTCCACAAGATTCTCACCGCATTTCACCACGTTCATGTCGACACAGGCATTTGAATCGTGCTCATAGTCCAGATCACACACCACACGGCCGTCCACAATCCCCACACTCACGGCTGCGACCTGGCCTGCAAGATAGTATTCCGGCCCATCCTGTCCCTGCTGTTTCGCAAGTTTTGTCAACGCATCATAAAGGGCCACCCACGCCCCGGTAATAGAGGCAGTCCGGGTCCCGCCGTCTGCCTGAAACACATCGCAATCGATGAGAATACTCACCGGCCCCAGCTTCGTCAGGTCCAGGGCCGCCCGAAGACTTCGACCGATGAGCCGCTGTATCTCCGTACTCCTGCCATCCTTCTTGATCCCGTCCCGGCGTTTTCTGCTGCCACCGGTGCTGCCGGGCAGCATGCCGTACTCGGCGGTCAGCCATCCATTCCCGCTATCTTTTAAAAAGGCGGGCACATCGTTTTCAATGGTGGCGGTACAGATCACACGTGTGTTGCCAAAGGATACCATGCAGGATCCTGCCGGGTGCATGATAATATCTCTTTCCAAGGTGACGCTTCTCACATTCGACTCCTGATTTAAACTGTTTTTATAGTTTGCAGCAGCATACCAACGTCTGGTGACCTTTTTTAAGGTTTTGTCTTGCACTGCTTATTTCGCTGGTTATAGATCACATATTAATTGCGCAATTGCAATGTCGGCTTTAATTCCCCATCCCTAAAGTCAAAGTTTCTTTTGGTCTGAATATTTCACGAAAAAAACAGGAAGTTTATCAAGCTATCCAATACAATATGCAGGTCAAATCGCCCTGTGATCCCGCTCGGTCTTTGAAAGATAGTATTCATAATCCCCTTCATAGGCGGTCATTTTCCCGTGGTCAATTTCGAAAACACGGTTTACAAGGCAACGCAGGAAATGGCGATCATGACTGACCAGAACAATGGTACCCGTGAACTCTTTTAAGGTCTGGAGCAGGATTTCCCGGGACTGGATATCCAGATGGTTGGTGGGCTCATCAAGGATCAAAAAATTGATGGGCCGGCCCAGAAGAGTTGCTAGGACAATTCTGCTTTTTTCACCACCTGAGAGATGTTTAATCTTTTTGTCCACATCATCACCGGAGAAGAGAAATGCAGCACAAAGATTCCGGATTATCCCGATGCCTTCAAGGGGGAGGGCATCCTGAACCGTGTCAAAAACAGTTTTATCGGCATCAAGGATATCCATGGCATGCTGGCTGAAGTAACCGATATTGACACCGGCACCGATTTTTACATGCCCTTTTGTGGGAGGTGTTTGTTGTGCCACAACTTTTAAAAAAGTGGATTTCCCAGCGCCGTTGACGCCGACAACGGCTATTTTATCCCCCCGGTTGATGAGACCTGAAATTTTTGTGAATACCGTTTTGGAACCCCGGTTTTGGGTGTCCCATGATTTGGCAAGGGTGTCTATCCGGACAACATCGTTACCAGAGCGCGGCGTTTTGGAAAATTTAAATTTTATGGTTTTCTGGTATTCAGGCAGTTCAATGCGTTTTATCTTCTCAAGTTTTTTAATGCGGGACTGAACCTGGGCTGCATGGGAAACCCTTGCCTTGAAACGGGCAATAAAATTTTCTTCCTTGGCCAGCATCTCCTTCTGGCGTCTGTGGGTTGCAATGAGCTGTGCCAGCCTTACTTCCCTGTCTTTGATATAAAAATCATAGTTGCCGCCATAGGTCGTGGTGGTGCGATTGGCTACTTCAATGATCCGTGAGACAACACAGTTCATAAAGTCATGGTCATGGCAGGTCATAAGAAGGGCACCTTTGAAATCATTGATCAGCCAGTTTTCCAACCAGATAATGGATTCCATGTCCAGATGGTTGGTGGGCTCATCCAAAAGAAGGACATCAGGGCTGATTGTTAAGATCTTTGCAAGCGCAATCCGCATCTTCCATCCACCGCTGAAGGATTCAACCGGTTGATTGTGCTCACAAGGGTCTATGCCAAGGCCTGTGAGAATGGTCTGGGCCCGGGTCTCAAGATCATAGCCGCCTCGATTTTCAAACGCGTCAGCAGCGTGTCCGTATTTTTCCAGCAACGCCGCCATGGCGTCGTCGTCCATGGGTTCTGCCATGGCAATTTCCATCTTTTTCATCTCTTTGCCCAGTTTAACAACATCTGCAGCGCCGGACATGACCTCACCCAGGGCAGATCTTCCGGACATCTCGCCAACGTTCTGGGAAAAATAGCCGATCTTGATTTTTTTCGAGAAGGTAATATCGCCGTCATCTGCATCTTCCGCTCCTGTGATCAGGTGAAAGATGGTGGTCTTACCGGTACCATTGGCACCCACCAGTCCGGACCGTGTGCCGGCCAGAATCTGGAGGTTGGCATTTTTGAGCAGAATCTGTGATCCGTATTGTTTTGATATATTGGTCAGATGAATCATTTTATTGTTCCAGGAAAATGGCCAAACTAACATGTCTGATTGTCAGGAAGCAAGAAAAAGGGTTGGCATCGGCAAAAAGCCAGACTGCTGCACCATAAAAATTGTGAATTATATCATGACACATCGGGTGAATACGAAACCGCCACACCGCTGAACATCTGAGGCTTGATTGTAGCACATGGCCGTCGTTGAAATTTTAGTCAAGAGTATCCCGACATCCCCATGATGTTTACTCGTAAATATCAATATCCGGATAATGTTTTTTTGCACAGTCCGGGCATATACCATGGCTGAACTCTGCCTCTGAATGTTCCCGGACAAATTTTTCCACCTTCTGCCAATAGCCCTGATCATCTCTTACATTTTTACAGTGAGAACAGATCGGCACAATTCCTTTTAAGGTTTTTATCTCATCCAATGCACTGTTTAGTTCATCAATGGATTTGATGTAACCTGATTCCAGTCTTTGCGAATTAAGCTGCATCAGGCTGATCATGAATGATATGGAAATGAATCCTTATTTTTTCCTCTGCAAACTGTTTAAAACCGGCGTAAAAAAAGAACATGGCCACAATCGCGACGGAATTGGCCACAATGATCGATATAAAGTCAGGAAGAATGCTGCGAAACCCCAGAAAAAGAATTGACAGGGCACTTAATGAAATTCCCGCAGTCCAGGAACCGAACCCGGAAAAAGTTTTACGGGTCTGATAATAGTGGATCATGCATCCGCTTAACGTAAAAAACATCACACAGGTTGAAATATAGAGTGTTCGAGTGTCCAACAATGGCTCCAACATTTAATAGTGTTTCTATGGAATCAAAAAGAGTTGCATTTCAACCCAGAATATAGGCAACTGCACAGAAAATCAAACAGAGCTGCAGTGTGCAGCGATAAAAATCCTTAAAAAAACATGCAATATTGGAATTTTCAAAACCTATTTCAGGTAGACGAAAACCTTGCATTTCAAGACCGGATCCTCAAAGACAAACCTGTTTTTTGGCTACCTGACAACAAATACCACTGACTTTTCTGCCTTAACATCAGCCATCTCAAGTGTGATGAAAATCTCATAACGGCCCGGCGCTTTGGGGGCACGGCACTTGCGGTTGATATTAACGGGCATACCGTTTGGCAGGGTGAGCTTTTCAGGGTCGGCTGCCGTTAACACACGTCCCTGTTTTTTTACAGCATAGTTCATGGTGATCCTCACGTTATCCCTCTTTTCCTGAGTATCTTCAGCAAAAAGATCCATGGAAAGCCCAAACACCGTGTCCGGGGCAACATTGTCCTGCGAGACGACAAGGTCTATAATGGTGATGCCCGGAGCGCTGCCCGACGGGCTTTTTGGGGACGGCTCAACAGCAGTGCCTTCCCTGTAACCGAACACCTGCTTTTTTGTCCCTTTAAAGGAGGGTACAGCCTGCTTTGATCCAGGAGGATGTGCCACCCTGACGCCCCGGGTCACTTTGGCATTGTTCTGGATAATGCCGATATCCATAAAGGTGCCCGGAGAAAGTTCAGCCGTTGCCCGGTAAAAGTCATCCGAAGAGGTGATGGGAGTTTTGTTGACAGTGACAATAACATTGCCCTGTTTAATACCTGCATGCTGTGCGTGGCTGTCCGGCACTACCTTTACAACCTTTGCCCCCATAGGTGAGGTGCTGTCTTCCACTTTGATCCCCACAAAGCCCTGCTTTTCAACGGTAACGGGGTCCTGGGCCAGTACTGTTCCAACAATGCACAAACCAAGTGCCAAAACCAATATGGCCGAAAATACAAAATGAGCAACAGACAGGCCTGATGACAAATAGTTTTTTCTCTTTAGTGATCTGCTCATAGTCCGGATCCTCCTTACAGTTTTGATGGTCAAAAGATGCGTCAATTGCAAGCCGTGAAAGGAGCAACAGCTTAAAGGTAAGGTCAATGTTACAAATTTCTTTCTGATTTGCAACAATGTTCTACCGGAAAAAAAGCGGCAGTCCTGACCTGTCTTGGACCCAGCCAAAGATCACTCCTCAACAATGGCTACCGGCCGGGCCCAGGCGGCACTGGCACCTTTTATTTTAACCGGGAAACAGGAAACAGTGAATCCATAAGGTTTTCCAATAGCAGACAGGTTGGCCAGTTTTTCCATATGGCAATACGCCGCATCGATTCCGGCAAAATGAGCCTCCCAAATAACTTTTGGGTCTTTGTTCTGCTTGAATTCTTCAGCCTGAAACGGCAGGGGTCTATCCCAGCTCCAGGCATCGATCCCCATCACTTTCACGCCCTGGTCCGCAAGAAACAGCGTGCTTTCCCGATCCATACCCGCCCCTCTTACCAGGTATTTCTCAGTCCCCCACGCGTCATCCGCCCCGGTGTGGATTAAAACGATATCCATCGGTTTGATTTTATAGCCGATCCGATGAAGCTCCTGTTTAATATCCTTAACGGTAATGTGTTCACCATCACCCTTATGGCGAAAATCAAGCACAACGCCATCGTTAAAACACCACTCAAGCGGTATCTCATCAATCGTTAACGCCCGCTTCCCCTTATCCATTGTGGGATGATAATGGTATGGTGCATCAAGGTGGGTACCGGAATGGGTAGTGAGTTTCAAAAATTCAATGGCCCATCCCATCCCGTTTGGCAGATGCTCCTTTTCCAACCCCGGATAAAAGGCTTTCATCTGTTCCGCACCCTTAGCATGATCTACATAATCAACTTCAGGAATCATTATGGGCGGGTCACTGGGCAGTCCCGGTTCAATACAGATACTCAAATCAACAAAACGTTTTTTTGCCATTCTTTTCCTTTAATTCTATCATGTTACTTGGAGTGACATCACCATTAACCGGTTCATCCGCATTTTGCCGGTTAAGAACTTTTTTATCTCATTTTTTCAATATCACTCTTTTTGACCCCGAAAAAGTAATTATTGGTCATTTCAAGGTGACTTTCAAGCTAACCACCTTAAATTATTGTGTTATAAACAACCAGACCCATTATATATTATAATTATTATGAAGTGATTATTTGGTCAATGAGTATCAATAGAATTCCAATATTTTGTGGGATTTTGAATACAGCAAGCCGCTGATCAGCTTGTTATCGTCAGAGATGGTGTAGACAGGGGGTGATGAATCCCCTGCCTTTTAAAGCGTTTATTCTTTGGAGGTGCCGCGATCACGACATGAATAAACACACATTAAAAACTAATTTGATGTTACCAGCATTTTAATACACTTCCAGCCAACCGGGGATTGCTTGTTAGACGGTAGAGCCGTCAGCCCCTCTGCGGGATATCCACTTTTCTGATACAAAAAATAACAATTGCCCGGTACTTTTCGGATATTTTTATTGGAAGTCAGAAGCGGAAGGGTGTTGGGCACCGATTCCCGGAACAGCTCTCCTTTGCGGGAATATTCTCTATACGATTGATCCGCATTTTTTACGTATTTGTGCCCAGTGGCAACATCATAGTAGATGTCACCCGTTGCTGTAAGGTATTTCGTTTCACCAGCCGTCAAATGAACTGCCGTCACAATCAAAAACGAAATTATTAAAACTGACATTGATACGTGTTTCATGATCCTACCCCCTTTGGTTTTTATATATTAAAGGAATCGTGATAACGAACGTCGCTCCTTTATCCAGCCGGTTACGAAATTTTAGTGAGATTTTTTTTTGATAAATCATATTACTGAAATCTATAAAAAAGCCAATCGGTGAAAATACTGAGATTCGGGGGTAAAAAAATCTGAAAAACAGCAAGCGTATTGCTGAATTAAGAATTTATTGTTTTTAGCGGCACACTAAGCGTGGCCTTTGTTCCTTTGTCCGTGTTTGATTCTATGTAAAAGCGGCCTCCGCGATAATGCATACGTTCCTGGATCGAAAAAAGTCCAAAACCCTTATTAACTCCCTTTAATGAATACAATTGGTCTGTATCCATTCCAATTCCATTGTCTTCAATCGTAACCTCTATTTTATTCTTATTTCGGTTGATGGAAACTCGGATTTTCGTTGCATTTGCATGTTTGAGGACATTAAATAGAAGCTCTCTTGCCGACTGATAAACGAGAACGCCGTCCGATTCATCCAGATGCTTTGATTTTTTATCATAAGAAAAAAGTATCGGTATGTTGAATAATTTTGATTTCCTTTCGCAAAGAGATTCTAAAGCGACTTCAATACCAAACTGGTATAATTCCGGGGGGCTTAAATCAAAGGTTAACTCTCTGATTTGATTCATTGTCTGATCAACTGTTTTTATAACATTCTCAAGCTTTTCATTTTTATGTGCCAAAGAGGTACAGTCAGCTATTTCATTCAGCATGATTCTAATCAAAACCAATGATTGACCTGCCTGGTCATGAAGCCCCTGTGCGATGGAGCGCCTTTGTTTCTCTTCGGACAGGGATATTTGAGAAGAGAGCTCTCGCAATTGCTCCTGATATTTTGCAAGTTTGTTCCGGGATTTTTTTTGTTCACTTAAATCGACAAAACAGCTTCTAAATACAAATGGTCTTCCATTTTTCACAATCATTGAAAAAGTTGCCTGTCCCCAGAGTTCAGATCCATCTTTCTTTTTTAATTTCAGTTCTATGGAGCTTGCTTTGGGCTCCCGGTTCTCAGTATTTTTCCGGATAGCCGCCAGATCCACTAATCCATCTTCAAGAAAACCGGTGATATTGATACCTGAATTGAAATCCTCTTTTGTATATCCAAACCAGTCCAGTGCAGCTTCGTTTGCATACAACATATTAAAATTCAAATCAAATTCACTAAAAGGAATGGGGAGCAGTTCAATCATTTCTCTAAATTTTTCTTCACTTTTTCTTAGATGATGTTCAGCAATTTTCCTTTGACGATTTTCAACAATTAACGCTTCCCCCTGTTGTTCAATGGTTGAATAAGCAAGAGTGTACCTCTGGGATATTAAGAACGCCTGCGAAAACAAAAATGAAAACAAGCCGAACGGAATAGACGTTTGATCGAAGAAAATATCATTTAGTACCGTCGCGATAAGTATAATATATCCGGTCAGAAAAATAATCGCACCTGGTCTTTGATTTAAAATAGCCCGTGCTAAGACAAACGTGCCATAAATTGAAAGACAAATCGTGAATATCCGGAAAACCGGCAGTGACAAGGTAAACCAGCGTGATGGGAAAAAAAGCACAAAAGTTAAAAACAGTATACCTGTAAAAAGCACTCCCTTGACAATGGTATCCGACATATCATCAGGGAAAATGGTTTTCATATATAGGATAAACAACGGAACTGAACAATACATGGACAAATAGAGCAACTTAACATATAACGAAAATTCAATTGTTGGGAAAATGGTTAAAAAATATCCCTCTCCAAGAAGAATTGTCTGAAATCCTTCCAGCAGGCAGACTACACCGAACACGAGAGAGGAACTGTCTTTTTTCCGGGTTAAAAAGATAATGAGGTGGTAAAATCCAATAATCCAGATAGCGCTGAAAAACATAGAAGAGACAACCAGATCTTTCTCCCTTTTTGCCTGTAGCTTTGATGCTTTTCCCAAATAGACAGGGTCCCTCAAGCCTCCTTTCCAATGATTAAAATTATAGACATGGATTACAATCTCAAGGAGATCTGAATTGTTTTCAAAAGCATTAACTGAAGGAGCATAAATCGGGACAGTCCGCTTTTCGATGGAAACGGGCAGATCTGATGTACATATTAAACGACCGTTCACATACACTTTTGAGGAAGAAAACTGACCGGGAAGTTTCAGTCCCAGGCCATTTCCACTGGTAATAACCTTTAGCCGATAGGTAGCAAACCCAATACCGGATAATTCTTTCCCATCTATTTCAAAGTTATTCCAACTGCCCGGGGCATTTATATATTTGAAAGCCAGATCTTCATTTTTTACAAATTGGTCCGGAGAGAGAAGCTGGTTCCAGTAAAATTCCCATTCGCCTTTTAGCGCTACAGAGCCGTTTTTATTAAAGTCCCACCGGTGCAGATCCATCACTCCTTTTTGAGCTACAGATGGTGGGTGGCTGGCGGTGGTTTTATTGGTAAAGGTATAGAATAAGCAGACAAGAATGGCGACAAAAATGGAGAGCAGGATATTTTGTGTCTGTTTTTTCAACACTCTGCTGAGATCAGTCCTTCACTGATGGCTAACCGCGTCAGTTCAGCAACACTTTTTACACTCAGTTTTTTCATTATTGCTGTGCGGTGGGATGATATGGTTTTTACCGTTACAAAAAGACGGTCCGCAATATCTTCTGATTTAACACCCTCTGCGACAAGCTGAAGCACTTCCCTTTCCCTCGGTGTTAGAATGGATAACAAAGAGTCTTCATTTTTAGATGAATTTGCAGAGTAATGGTTTACTAAAACATCATGTATTTGAGGTGAAAGATAGGACCTGCCTTCTGCAACGGCGCGGACCGCATTGGCAAGTTCTTCATATGCACACTGTTTGACAAGATATGCTTTGGCGCCTGCTTTAAGCATTCCCGCAACAAAACGCCTTGTGGCATGTATTGAAAGAGCAATTATTTTTGTATTTGTGTTTTTTGAGATCAGCTCAGCTGCATCAATACCGTTTAAACCCGGCATATCTATATCAAGTATAGCCACATCCGGATTGAACTCATCAACCAATCTTACAGCTTCTCTGCCATTGCCTGCCTGGGCAACAACGCTGATATCTTCTTCCTTTTCAAGCAAAGCACAAAGCCCTTGGCGAATCAGTTTATGATCATCAACAAGAGCAACCGTAATGCTCATAATGTCCCCCTCAACTTATGTATAGTAGAAATTTTACGGGCTATCACTTTAAAAGATAACAGCATATTGCTTTGTGCAATCTGCTCCGGTGGTAGCGAAATCCTACTTAGTTGTTTCTTGATCAGCCTAATGGCGCGCATTCGGGTAACTTCGTTGCCTTGATTGCGACAAAAAGTACACATATGCAACCCGGATCCGCCCAAATAAAAGTCTTCGCGGCTCAGCCGGGAGTTGTCCCTTTAATGAGTGCTATAGTGCAACCTTTATCTGGTTTGCGAAAAGGGTCTTTTCACATTACCCGATACTGCTCAACAGCGGGTTTGTTTCCTGCTTGACCGCCGCTTCCAACGTATGAGCTGACAACAATAGAGCATCAAGCCCTTTCATCGTCACAAGTGCCCATATCGTCGTTTTATGATACTCCAAAGTTTTCGCTTATGGGCGGGGACCAAAGTTTTGGCATTGTCCATAAAAAGGTAATTTTCGGTATAGTTTAAAAAAAATTACCAGATCCGTGTGCTCAAATCAATAGATAAAAGCCCCTAATTTTCGCATTGTCTTTAATTCTTTTCGTATTAAGGATAAAATTGTGGTGTTAGGTTCCTTAAAAGCCACGAAACAAGAAAAAAAATTTTTAAAGAATCAAAGATCTTAAAAATCAGGATTTTGGTTTTAGTTCAAGGTGCAGGATAAATTTTAACCGGAGGCAAATCGAATCGATAAAATCAGATATTGCAAAAGCCAGTAAGATCCCATATTCAAGGCATTCATGCCTGAAGTCGCAGCCTGCCTACGTCGAAGGCTTGATAACGCAGAAGATGGGGCCTTAACGGCTTTCCCGAAGGGTAAAAAATAAGGCAAAGGCTATAGTAGTATTCTTCATTTAAAATAAAAGGGGTGCCGGCCAGCATGGTCGGCACCCCTTTTTATATTTTTGCCTTATTTTTTATGCAATACCGGCAAGCTCTGCTATCTGCCCGGCCTTGTCCGTCCTCTCCCAGTAAAAATCAGGGTCTTTTCTGCCAAAATGGCCATAGGAAGAGGTTTTCCGGTATATCGGCCGCAGAAGATCCAGGGTATCGATAATCGCTGCCGGCCTTAGATCAAACACCTCTTTGACAATTTCAACTGCACGGGTCTCAGTCACCTTGCCGGTGCCCATGAAATCCACCAGCAAAGACACGGGCTGGGCCACCCCGATGGCATAGGCCACCTGGACCTCACATCTATCCGCTATGCCCGAAGCCACAAGGTTCTTGGCCACATACCGTCCCATGTAGGATGCGCTTCGATCCACTTTTGAGGGATCTTTTCCGGAAAAACATCCGCCGCCATGGCTGCCCTGGCCGCCATAGGTATCCACAATAATCTTTCTGCCGGTCACACCGCAGTCACCCATGGGGCCGCCCACAACAAAACGTCCTGTGGGGTTGATGAAAAACCGGGTGTCCCCGTCGATCATCTCTGCCGGAATCACCTTTTTGATGACCTCCTTGATAATGGCTGATTTCAGATCATCATAGCTGACATCCGGTGAGTGCTGGGTTGAGACCACCACGGTGTCCACGCGCTTGGGCGCACCGTCTATGTATTCAATGGTGACCTGGGATTTGCCGTCCGGCCGCAAGAAATCAAGCGCCCCGTTCTTTCGCACCTGGGACAGCCGTCTGGTCAGCTTATGGGCATAGATAATGGGCATGGGCATCAACTCCGGTGTTTCATTGGTGGCAAACCCGAACATAAGGCCCTGGTCACCCGCACCCTGCTCCTTGTAAAGACCCTCGCCCTCATCAACGCCCTGGGCAATGTCCGCCGACTGCTGATCAATACTTGTGATAACAGAGCAGGTCTGCCAGTCAAATCCCATGCTTGAGGAGTTGTAGCCGATATCTTTGATGGTGCTTCGGACAACTTCGGGAATATCCACATAACAATCGGTGGTAATTTCTCCGGCGACCATGGCAAGGCCTGTGGTCACCATGGTTTCACAGGCAACCCGGCATTTTTTGTCTTCCGCCATAATGGCATCCAGTATGCTGTCGGAAATGGCATCTGCCACCTTGTCGGGATGACCTTCGGTGACCGATTCAGAGGTGAACATGAATGATTGTTGTTCAGACATAACAGACTCCTTTTGATTGAGGATCATTTTATTTATCTTTATTGTTTATTAATGCAGTGCACCACGATAAATCGTTACCGTTTAATTGTCAATAATTAGGTATTGGGGATGAGCGGTTAGATGTTAGGTATTAACGGTTAGAAATCGTTACAAAATAACTTGCCCTAAATTGTTTTCAAAAACCCTAAAAAGACTGGGTATTTTAAAAACAAAAGTTCACGTAAGGCAATGCACAGCTTTGCCCCTAAGTAATTTTGGAGCCGATCCTCAGGTATTAGCGGTCAGGGGTCAGGGGTTGACTTCAGGTTTTTGGTTTCAAATTGTTCATAGATTTCAGGCTGACGGACGGCAGCTAAAAAACCAGGCCCTGAACGCTAAAAGTGCTTGACAATTTGCCCTCAGTTTCTATTCTTTGACAACCTTATATCATTTTAACTTTACAGCAGGAGAGGCATATGCCGGAAAATAAAAACAGGCGCATCACAGGTATCGGCTCAGCACTGGTTGATATTCTCATCAACGAAACCGATCAGTTTTTAAAGGATCTTGGGAAAGAAAAAGGGGGGATGACCCTTGTTGACAATACAGATATCGAAAATGTTCTGTCTCAAACCGGCCAGACACCGGTCATTGTGCCCGGAGGCGCTGCCTGCAACACCATCGTGGGCGTGGGAAACCTTGGGGGTGACGCACGCTTTATCGGTGTCCGGGGCGATGATGCCTATGGTGAAACCTTTGAAAAACAGGTGGTCAAATGCCGGGTTGACCCCAAGGTCACAATCGGCGAGACTCCCACTGGCAAAGTGCTGTCCGTGATCACACCGGATGCCCAGCGTTCCATGTTCACATTCCTGGGGGCCTCCACCGAGCTTACCCCAGACTCCGTGACCCCGGACCTTTTTGAAGGCACCGCCATTGCCGTGGTCGAAGGGTATCTTTTATTCAACCGCGACCTGATGTTTGCCTGTTTAAAGGCCGCAAAACAGACCAATGCCAAAATTGCCCTGGACCTGGCCAGCTTTGAAGTGGTGAATGCGTCAAAGGATATTCTACAGGATCTGGTAAAAGAGTATGTGGACATCCTGATTGCCAATGAGGATGAAGCAAAGGCCTATACCGGGTTTGATGATGAACAAAAATCCATTGATGCCCTGAGCCAAGATGTTGAAATCGCTGTCTTAAAAGTGGGTGCCAAAGGCTCCTATGTATCCTGTGAGGGCCAGGTGACACAGATTTCCCCCGTCAAAGGGGATACACCCAAAGATACCACCGGTGCCGGTGATCTCTGGGCAGCCGGTTTTTTATTCGGTCTTGCCAATGGGATGTCCATTGAGAAAAGCGGTAAACTTGGGTCTGCCTGCGGGTATGAGGTCTGCCAGGTGATCGGTGCCCAGATCCCGGATGAGGCATGGGACAGGATAAAAGCATTACTTTAACCGGCATTGTTTTCACTGGCCGGGTTTATGGTTTTTGTACACCCTGACAAGCTTGTGCGGCGAGACGCCCATGGCATACAGTATCCGTATAGTCCAGTTTCTCAGTGTTGTGTAAAGCCGGCCTTCCTGTTGCCAGCGCCTGGCTGACGTTAAGACCGGGGATTTTAGAATACAAAGGCGGCCGTGGTGTTTTTTGACCTGCTGCATGAACGCCACATCCTCCATTAAGGGAATTTCAGGAAATTGCCCCAGCTCAAAAAACAGGGACCTGCCTAAGAATATGGCCTGGTCTCCATAAGGGATCTTTGTCAGCCGGGACCGTATTGAGGCCGTTTTTTCAATCATCCGGAACCCGAATCCCGGTGCATCAATACAAAGGTCAAACGCTCCCACATCAACACCCGTGTTTGCCAGTGTTGTTTTAATGGTATTTAATGCATCATCGGGCAGGATGGTGTCACAATGCAGGAAGCATAAATTTTGCCCTTGAGATGTCTGGGCTCCTTTGTTCATCTGGTGTGCCCTGCCTGGTTGGGAAACCAGACAGGTGACCTGATCTTCATTTACCAGTGATTTGATGGTGCTGCCGCCGGCATCCCCATCCACCACAATGATTTGAAGCCTTCCGTCAAAGCTCTGGGCGCAAAGCCTGTCAATAGCGGCCCGGATCTGCCCGGCCTCGTTTAGAACGGGAATAATTATGGAAAGGTCTGTCTGCATGGCATTTTCTTTTGTTTTCAACAGCGTCCTGCCCTGTATTTTTCCAGCATGGCCCGGGTATGTCTGCCCACCCGGCAACCGTCCTCCAGATCATCGGCAAGATCCTTTAAATCAGCAATGGTATCAATATCATTAAGGGTCTCAACCCGGGAAAAAGAGATATTATTTGTGTCCATGACCGCCTGTGTCTGTTCAAGGACGTGTGGGGTGGACCAGTCAATACCCTCAAATACCCTGGATGAAAATGTCTGTTTCTGAAATCCGATCAGATAGTATCCCCCATCCTTTGACGGCCCTATAACAGCAGGGGCACTTTCCAGATTTTCAAATGCACGGGTCAGAATATCGCTGTTTAACTGGGGGATGTCTGTTCCGATGAGAACGGCCCGGTCATAACCGGCGTCAAAAACAGTCTTAAACGCATGTGCCATTCGCTGTCCCAGATCAACTCCCTGCTGGGGAAAAGACAGGATATCATCTCCCAGCCACTCTGTGACTGCTTTTTTTTTATTCTTTGGCCAGAAAAAGACAATAGGCCTGCCCAAAGGTACTACCGCATCCAGGGTGTCCTTAACAAAGGCCTTGTACAGTTCAAGTACAAAGCCTTTGTCAAGAGAATTGGACAACCGTGTTTTGACCCGCCCTTTTTCAGGGGCCTTGAGAAAAACAATGACAGCCTTATTTGCCATTAAAGACGATCCTGTAAACGTCTTTATATTTTTTGGCAAAATAGAATGTTATCCCTTCCTTGATATGCTCGGGCAGTTTCTTAAAATCCGGTTTACACCCATCGGGCAGGATGATCTCCTTAATTCCCGTTCGCCGGGCTGCAATGATTTTTTCCTTGATCCCGCCCACGGGCAGCACTTCACCGGTCAATGTTATCTCGCCGGTCATGGCAAGAGGCCGGTCAATGGCCTTTCCGGTGGCAAGGGAAATAAGGGCTGTGGTGATGGTGACACCGGCACTGGGGCCGTCTTTGGGGGTTGCCCCCTCCGGTACATGGATATGGATAAAGGCCTTGTCAAAATAAGCCTCATCAATCTTGAATGATTTCAGGTTAGACCTGACGTGACTGTAAGCGATGGTGGCCGATTCCTGCATCACTTCGCCAAGTTTTCCGGTCAGTTTGAATCCCGGAGTTTTTTCATGGACCCGAATGGCCTCAATGGGCAGGGTTGCCCCTCCCATGGACGTCCAGGCAAGGCCTGTTACAACCCCCACACCGGACATCTGTTTTTCTTTCTTGAAGATCGGCGGTCCCAGCAGTTTATCAAGCGACTTGATGTTCAGGCTGATCTTCTTTTTCTTCTCCTTCAAGATCGTGACGATGCTTTTGCGGATCAGTTTATTGAGCAGTTTTTCAAGATTTCTCACCCCGGCTTCCCTGGCATAGCCGTCAATGAGAAGACGGATGGTGGGATCGGTAATGGTAATGATCTTGTTGGTCAGTTTGTTTCTTTTCAACAATCTGGGCCACAAATGCCTTCTGGCGATTGCAAGTTTTTCTTGGGTAATATATCCGGACAGCCGTATCATGTCCATTCTGTCTAAAAGCGGCCCCGGAATGGTATCCAGCTGGTTGGCCGTACAGATGAAAAGGACTTTGGACAGATCAATTCTTAAATCCAGGTAATGATCCAGAAATTCTGAATTCTGCTCAGGATCGAGCACCTCAAGAAGGGCCGAGGCCGGGTCCCCCTGGTAGGAGGCACCGATCTTGTCCACTTCATCCAGCATGATAATCGGGTTTGCCACCTCGGTATCCTTGAGTGCCTGAACAAGTTTACCGGGCAAGGCCCCTACATAGGTCCTGCGGTGTCCTTTAATTTCTGCTTCATCCCTCATCCCGCCCAGGCTGAACCGGTAGAACTTTCGGCCCAGAGCCTCGGCTATGGACTTACCAATGGATGTCTTACCCACACCGGGCGGGCCCACAAAAAGAATAATGGAGCCTGAGATATCCTGTTTATAGATACCGGCCGCAAAAAATTCAATGATCCGTTCCTTGACATCGGTAAGGCCTGCGTGATCCCGGTCCAGAACTTTTTGAGCCAGATCGATATCGATATTATCCTTGGAGTGAATTCCCCAGGGAAAGGAGGTTATCCAGTCCAGATAGTTCCGGGTGACCCCGTATTCCGAAGAACCGGTCTCAAGTATGGCCAGTTTTTCGATCTCTTCCTCAAAGCGTTTCACAACGTGCTCCGGCGGATCCAGTTTGTCGAACTTTGCCTTGAACTTGTCCACATCACTGGTTTTATCATCTTTTTGAAGCCCCAGCTCTTTCTGGATGGCTTTGAGCTGCTCTTTTAAGAAAAATTTGCGTTTATTATCATCCACCTGGGTGTTGATGTCTTTTTGAATCTTTGTCTGGAGCTTGGCAATTTCAATCTCTTTTTGCAAAAGCATCATCACTTTTTTCATCCGGTCCATGACCAGTTCAAATTCCAGCACCTCCTGCAGATCATCACCGGAAGCTGTGGTAATGCCTGCGGCAAAATCAGTTAAGGGTCCGGGCTGATCCGGGCTGAACATCCCCAGATACTGTTTGAGCTCTTCGGTGTACATGGGGTTGAGTGACAAAAGCTGCTTGATCGAATTGATGATGGCAATGGCATAGGCCTTTAATTCATCGGGATTTTCGTCAGCCGGTTTGAAATACTCCACCTTGACCACGAACGGCGGCTTGTCGGACAGAAATTTTTTAATTCTAAACCGCTCAAGTCCCTGGGCGATGAACTGGATATTGCCCTGGACATCCGTGATATTCACCATTCTTACCACGCATCCGACAGTGGGGAAATCTTCCTTATAGACATATTTTCCCTTTACCTCTTTGACATATCCAAGACCCAGCAGATTTTTAGACTCTTTTGAGGAGCGGGTCAGGGTCTCTTCCCATCGTTTTTTACTGACCATGAGCGGCTGAACCTGGGCCGGCAGATGCGGACGTCCGGTAATGGGGATCAGGTAGAGAATATCCGGTTTCACAATCTGTTTTATAAGCTGGCCCGGCTGCTCTTCATTTCCGTTTTCATCTTCAACAATTTCCGGTGTAATCGGTCTGGTATCATCAGTCATAAATCACCTCTTGAGTAGAAGGTTGATGGTGTAAGCGCAATGAATATACCCATTATTATAATCTTGTTTTGGTGTCTGACAACCTTAAAAAAGACAAATCCTTATGGTGCCCGGGGCTGACCGCCCCCTTTGGACACCATAAGGATCGCAAATTAATATTAAATTATCAACAGGTTATTTTTGGGGCGCCACTGGAAATTGTGTTGAACAATTTTGCTGTGACGAGCATGAGCATCCACTGTCGCAGCTGCAGCCGCCTTCTCCTTTATAAATTTTAATAAAACTTCTGATTGTAAAACCGACTGCTGCTGCCACAATAATGGAAACAATGATAAGACCCATATCTTCTCCTTTCCATGGGTTGTTTTTACGCAAAAACCAGTGATCCGACCTGGTAGAAAATCACTGAAAGGCCGAAAGCCAGCGCTGTATTGAATACCATTGAAAACCCGGCCCATTTCCAGGACCCGGTCTCTTTAGCGATACAGACAACCGTTACAAAACATGGTGCATAAAAAATAGTAAAGATAATCAGGCTGAATGCGGTCAGCGGACCCCACCCAGGTGCTGCTTTAAGTTTATCTGCCAGGGAACTTGTCTCTTCAGGATCTACCTCACCGAGGGAATATGCTGTACCCAGGGTGGAAACGACCACCTCTTTGGCCGCAAATCCGCCCACAAGGCTGATATTGGTCCGCCAGTCAAACCCGGCCAGTTTGGTAATCCCCTCCAGGGCCAAACCAATGCGTCCGGCCACGGAATTTTTTAAGCCGGCCTGGGCTTCTTCCATATCCACACTGGCAATATTTTCTTTTACAAAAACAGCTTGTTCGGATAATTTATCCGCTTCAAGGGTTTCAAGCTCATTTAAAACCGCTGGTGGTACAGATGATGATATGGCAGCTCGTTTTGCTTCGAACAGTTTGGTTTTGCCCTCATCCAACCCCGGGAAGGTCATCATGGCCCAGAGAACGATTGAAATTCCAAGAATCACTGTCCCGGCCTTTTTAATATATTGCCAGGTTCTTTCCCAGGTATGGATTAACAGGCCTTTAATGGTCGGAAGACGATACGGCGGCAGCTCCATGACAAATGGTGTGGATTCACCCTTGATTACGGTTGATCTGAGCAGCCAGGCCACAAGCAGCGCCCCCACCCAGGAAATCATGGTAATCAGGAGCATGACGCGGGCTTCGTTTTCAGCAAAAAACGCTGCCACGAGCAATGCATATACCGGCAACTTTGCCCCGCAGTTCATGAACGGTACGGTTAAAATCGTTGCCAGTCTTTCCTTTGGAGATTTCAAGGTTCGGGTTGCCATAACCCCGGGAACAGCACAGCCGCCCGCGATTCCGCCGGATACGATAAATGCCATGACCGAACTGCCGTGCAGACCGAACATTCGGAACACCCGGTCGAGCATAAACGACATGCGTGCCAGATACCCTGTATCTTCCAGGAACGATATCCCTAAAAACATGAACATGATCAGGGGTACAAATCCGAGAACCCCGCCCACACCGTCGATGATGCCGGAAATAATCAGTGACTTTAAAAGACCATCAGGCAAAACGCTTTCCGCCATCCCGCCGATCCATCCGAAAAAGCTTTCAAACCAGCCCACCGGTATCTCGCTGTAGGTAAAAGTGAAATTATACAACCCCATGATAATGGCGAGCATGATAATCGGCCCCAAAAAACGGTTGGTCAGGACCCTGTCCACCTTATCGGAAATCTGCAGCCTGTTTCTGTCCTGGTAGAACGTGATAACATTCTGCTTTAAAATAGAGTTGATAAATCCGTATCTTTGATCTGCAATTACGCCTTCTGGATGGACATCAAGGGTGGCGTTCAGATGGGACGTCAGTTTGCTGGCAATTGAATGAAGCTGTTGTGAAGTTGTTTTACTTTCCTTGTCCCCCAATTCCAGGATCTGTTTGTCATTTTCAAGATATTTCAATGCAATCCAGCGGGCGCGGTATTTAGCGGTTAAAAAGCCGTCCGCCTTGATCAACTTTTCCATTTCATTCAGGGCTTCATCAATATCCTGGCCATAAGATATTTTCAAAGGCGCTGTTTCCACGCTCTTTTGTGCCACAATCGTATTTAAAAGCTGCTCCTTGCCCTCGCCGCTGCGGGCAACCGTGGGGACCACCGGAACATTGAGCAGGTTTGACAATTTATCAATATCAATTTTGATTCCTCTTTTTTTGGCCACATCCATCATATTAAGTGCGATGGTCACAGGAACACCCATTTCCATGAACTGAACAGACAGGTAAAGGTTTCTCTCAAGGTTGGATGCATCCACGATATTGACGATCATATCCGGTTTTTCATTTATCAGAAAATCGCGGGCCACCACCTCTTCCAGGGAGTAGGCAGACAAAGAATAGGTGCCTGGAAGGTCGATCACGCTGAACTCACCGGTGTCACTGACGCAGGTGCCCTGTTTTTTCTCAACAGTGACGCCGGGATAGTTTCCCACATGCTGACGAGCACCGGTCAGTTCGTTAAAAAGTGTTGTTTTTCCAGAGTTCGGATTTCCGGCTAATGCGATGGCAGTGTTCATTATTACACCTCAACCTTTATAAAATCAGCTTCATTATTTCTAAGCGTTAATGTAAATCCCATGATTCTAAGGGAGACCGGATCATATAAAGGGGCCCTTCCCTGTATTTTTATCTCTTTACCCGGAACAAGCCCCATATCCCTGATTCTTCTGCCCAGTTCGCCTGCGGCTTTAACAGATACAATAGTGCCTGTCTGGTTCTCCTGCATGTCCCTTAAATTAACAATCCCCACAATAAATATCCTTTATTTTAGCTTTAAGAAATAATTTTGGTGTCATTGAGATTTGTTTTATACGCCTAACTTTTGATCTTGTCAACGATAAAATATTGCATGCCAGAAAAAATATTTATTTGACTTAAAAAGGTTTTAATTATAAACATAGGCAATATTAATATCAGGAGACTTCACAATGACGACCCAATCACCTTTAAGCGAAAGCCTGGAAGATTATCTGGAAACGATCCTGGAACTCCAGAAAATAAAGACCGTTGCCCGATCCAAGGACATCGCTGAAAAACTGGATATCAAACGCGGATCCGTCACCGGCATGCTCAAAAAGCTGGCCCAGAATAAACTGATCAATTATGAGCCCTACGGGTATGTCACCCTGACGCCGGAAGGCAAAAAAATTGCCACTGAAATCGAAAAACGGCATATCTTTCTTAAAGATTTTTTCTTTCGCATACTTGAGATCGACGAAGAGGTTGCTGAAAAAACCGCATGCCAGATGGAACACGCCCTGGATAATCAGACCTTTAAGAAGCTCAAAGCCTTTATCGACAAAGCATCCAAATAAGCGGCCTGGTTTAAACCCACCCTAAAATTAGTCTTGCTAATAAAATTTTAGACTCGCCTAACTTTTTTGTTGACATCTTATTTTTCTCTTTTTATACTCCGCCCTCAAAAGTTAGATGAGCCAAACTAAATCTAACGAAACAACAAAATATTTGGGTAACTGCGGAAACATTCACCACGGCTGTCTGCTCTCAAAAAGAGGATGGACACAGGATTTCAGCGACAGGTATTCCATACAAATAATAATTTTTATTATTGACATGGCATCTGTTTTTGAATAATGAAATACCATTCAGGTGCCGTATAATCGGCTGAATAGGGAACCCTGTGAAAATCAGGGACGGACCCGCCGCTGTAATCGGAGACAATTGCTGACATCATGCCACTGGCGAATAGCCGGGAAGGTTCAGACAATTGGATGACCCGAAAGTCAGAAGACCTGCCTGAATTTATATCGGTTGTTTCGCGGATAAAAATCAACCGGTTTGTGGATTAAAAACGAAATCCCTGATCAGTCAAAACGGCTCATTGATCAGGGATTTTTTTATTTTAAGGAGAAAAAATGAACGTAATGGTTAGAACAATGGTATCTATTTTTTGTGTGGTTATCCTGGCCGGCGGCGCCAACTCTTTTGCCGCTTCCAATGCCGATCTTGAGGCGCGTGTTAAAAAGCTGGAAAACGAAGCCAATCAATCGCCCCTGGGTCGGATATCAGAAGCTGTCACCCTTTTCGGGGCCATTGAAGTGGATTATTCCTATGCCGACGATGCCGACACCTCTGACAGGACTGCCACTGACTCGACCTCCGATCTGGATGTGGGCACGGTTGAACTGGGCATTGAAGCGGTACTACATGAACATGTCACCGCCACGGCCCTGTTAAAAGGAGAGAACCTGGATGCCGACGACAATGTGTTCTGGGATGAGGCCTTTTTTGAAATAAGAAAACCCGGTGTCCCGGTGTATCTTGTGGCCGGCAAACGTGCCCAGCCTTTTGGCGTTTTTGAAAGCCTGTTTATCAACGATCCTGTGACCTGCGAGCTCTACGAGATCAATGATACCGGTGTCACCGTGGGATATGCCAATGAAACCATGCTGGGACTTGACCTGTCTGTCACCGTCTACCGGGGAGAAACCCTGATCGCCCGGGTCAATGACGCAGAATTTGGCTGGGCCAGGGACAATACCGCCGGGTACACTGAGACCAATGATGTCAACTCTGTTATTTTCAATGCGACCATGGCCCCTGTTCAAGGCGTTAATTTTTCACTATTTTTTAACTCAGAGCCCGGGGATACGGACCGGAACACCACTGCCGGACTTTCAGTTCACGCAGAAGTTTCAAATTTTATTTTTGATGCAGAATATATCGGTGCCCTTGGGCGGGAAAAGCATGTCACCGATGACCGGGAATACAAAGAAAAGGCCTGGGCTGCCTCACTGGGGTATCAAATCACTGACCCCCTGCTTATGGCTGTCAGGTATGAATCCTTTGATGCGGATCAGAATGCTGCCGAAAACCTTGAAAACAGATACTCTGTGGGTGCCACCTATACATTGCTTGAAAATGACACCTTTGTATGCAGCCTGATGGGTGAATACCGCAGATCCGAATTTGATACCACTGCCGGCAGCACCAATGACGAAGACCTGGATGAGTTTTTTGCAAGGATTGCCATAGAGTTCTAAACTGGCTTTATTTAAAACAG
>CAZLTD010000086.1:0-24680 GCA_964562385.1 uncultured Desulfobacula sp. | reverse complement strand
GTGGGCCGGACCCAGTCTGCAGTAAGCATGCAGGTCAAGCGGCTTGAAGAAATCACTGAAAAACCCCTACTGAAAAGGGACTCCAGGAATATCAAATTAACGGCAAACGGTCGGACACTGCTAAGCTATGCAAGAAAAATTCTTAAACTGAACGAAGAAGCAGTGTCTGTGCTGAGAAAACCGGAGTTAAGCGGATGGGTGAGTATCGGGTTGCCGGATGATTATGCCACACGATTTCTACCCGAAATCCTGGCTGGATTTTCGCGCACACACCCGAAAGTCCAGGTCGAAGTGACCTGTGAAACCAGTTACCAGCTTTTACAAAGAATGGAGCGCCGGGAACTGGATTTGGCCATGGTCACTTCCGAAACGGCAGATATTGAAAACTGCACGCTCCTCAGACAGGACCCCACGGTCTGGGTGACTTCGGATCAGCATCGCCAGCACAAAGAGAAACCACTTCCCCTGGCTCTTTACCCGGGAGAGTGCTTTTGCCGGGACTGGATCATGTCCGCCTTGAAAAAGGCTGGGATTGAATACTGGATCGCCTACACCAGCCCGAGTATCATGGGAATGCTGACCGCTATCTCAGCCGGCCTGGCTGTGGCTGCCATCAGCCAGAGCGATGTACCGGCGGGTATGCGGCAGCTTCACCCTGAAGAGGGTTTCCCCTCTCTGCCCAGTGCCGCCTTTCTACTCAGCCGCAATCCAGACTCAGACAATTGTGTGGTGGATTCCCTTGCTGAGCATATCAAGAAGGCCTTTGCCAGCGGTATGAAGCATCCAGGGTAAGGGAAAGACAACCATTTGAAATAAAAACAAAATCTCTGACCACTAAAACACACATGGACAGACCGGTGTTTATTAAAAAAAATCGCGCAATACCAAGTCGCGGTATCGATTTTTTTCAAGAGACTGTGGAGACAATTGCCACATCTGGTATTCTAATGCAGACACGATTGGAGGCATGCAGTTCCTGCGTAGTTTTCCAAAACTTTTAAAAAGTAAATTGGACCTTTGAGAAGAACAGGTGTAGGATAGTTAGCTTTTTAAAAAAACCAAACGCGTTGAATCAAGGTGGGATAACCAAAGTTATTATGATGGAAACAGAACAGAATATTGCACTATTTAAAAAGGTGATTGAACAAAGCCCCCAGGCGATTTTAATTGTCAACACACAACAGCACAGTGTGGTTTATCATAACAAGATTGCAGGTCAGTTCTTTGACGGCCAGCTTGACCGGCTGATCAGTGAAGAGACCTATATCCAATTATTTTTCAGTAAAAAAGAGATCCAGTTTGAATTGAGTGTTTCCACTGAAGGCGAAACGCGTGTGGGCGTTGTTAGTGCCCAGACCCTGTCCTGGAACCGAACATCCAGTGACTACCGGGTTTTATATATCAATGAAGTGACCGACAGTAACGCTTCCACGGCTGAACCCTTTATTGATGAACTAACCGGTATCCCCCGCCGGCCGTTGTTTGACCAGAGACTGGAAGAGGCCATGGCCCTGGCAAATGAGAACAAGGGGATATTCGGGCTGCTGTACCTGGATCTGGATGGTTTTAAACTGGTCAATGATACCTATGGCCATTCTGCCGGAGATCAGGTCCTTAAAATCGCCACCCAGAGGATGCAGGCCTGTATCCGTAAAGATGATGTTCTTGCTCGACTGGGAGGGGATGAGTTCGGCATCATTCTTCTGAATATTAAAGATATCGATAATATGGGAAGCATTGCCGCAAAAATCATCCAAACCCTTGAGCAGGAAATGAAAATAGAGCAGGATCAGTCCTGCTTTATCAGTGCCAGTATCGGCGTGAGCACGTTTCCACATGACGGAAGTAAGCCAAAAGTATTAACCCAGAATGCAGACCGGGCCATGTATGCGGTTAAGCATGATCGCGGCAAAGGAAATTATGCCTTCTATGCCGACGGTATTGTTGAACAATACCAGAAACGAGAACAGACCGAATCTGAAATTAAAAGAGCCCTGCTGGAAAAAGACCCGTTTATCCTCTATTTCATGCCTCAGATCGATATTGAAACAGGGGGTTTATGCGCCATTGAGGCGCTGACCTATTTACAAAAAACAGCCGGAGGCATCATGGCGCCATCAGAGTTTATTCCGGTGGCGGAGAAATCCAATTTAATCATTTCCGTGGAACAGCTGGTTTTTGACAAGGCGGTGCAGCAGAGTTTGAAATGGTTTGACAGACTGGAGGCCAAAAAGCATTTCAGGCTGATCGTCAATCTGTCCAGCCGTCATTTCACGACAGGGGACTCCCTGGAAACCATCGATTATCTGCTTGAACATGTGGGCATAAAACCTGAGCTCCTTGATCTGGAAATCAGTGAAACCGCCATGAGCAACGACCCTAAAGCCATTAAAAAACTTCATGATGTGCACCAGAAAAATGTTCACATAACACTGGACAACTATGGTTCCATGGCAACATCGCTGATCAGCCTGAAGCGTTTTCCCATCAGCGCGGTTAAAATTGACAGAACCTTTGTGAGAAATATTGTGGACGATTCAACTGACCGGGCCATTGTCAAACATACGATTCGACTGGCCAATGATCTGGGGTTAAAGACCATTGCTCAGGGTGTTGAAACACACGAACAGCTTGAACTGCTAAAAAACTGGGGCTGCAACGAAGCCCAGGGATATCTGTTCAGCAAAGCGTTGAGAGTTGATGCCTTTTCCGACTATATAGTCGGGTTTGAACCGGCAATAGCGGACGGGTAAAAACAGAAAGATTAAATGCGCAGCATGAGTGATCCCATAATCTCCCCCATTATGCATATACTGCTTGAGGTATTATTTTCATCATGATACCCCATTTAAGGTTCTACAAGTATTTGAATGATATCAAACTTATATAATAAACCAGTTCAAGTTTGACCAATTGATTTTGTCCGGGCCGCCAGAGGAACCAGTACCTGGTCCATATATCGAGGAGGATTCATTTGGATTTTTCTGCATGTTTTAAAATTAGAGATAACATTTCAAAGGTCATCGTCGGAAAACAGGATGCCATCAAATTCATGCTGGTAGGGCTACTGGCAGATGGCCATGTTCTTTTAGAGGATGTGCCGGGTGTCGGGAAAACGTTGCTGGCAAGGTCTCTTGCAGCATCAATCGGGGGAACGTACAACAGGATTCAGTTTACGCCTGACTTACTTCCCTCTGATATCACCGGGTTTAACATCTATATTCAGCATGAAAGCCGGTTCAATTTCCGCAACGGGCCTGTGATGGCAAATATTGTGCTGGCAGATGAAATCAACCGGACGGTTCCCAGGACACAGTCAAGTCTTTTAGAAAGCATGGAAGAACGCCAGGTGACTGTGGATGGACAAACCTATCCCTTACCCAATCCTTTTTTTGTGATCGCCACCCAAAACCCGGTTGAGCTTGAAGGCACCTTCCCGTTACCCGAGGCCCAGCTTGATCGTTTTCTGTTAAAGATCGACATGGGATATCCTGATCAAAAAGAAGAAATTAAAATCCTTAAACGGTTCCAGGAAAAGGACCCTTTATCCAAGCTTGTGTCGGTTGCCGAACCAGCACAGATTCTTAAACTGCAGCAGGCAAGGAAATGTATTGTTGTCTGTGATGCGGTCAAAGAATATATCACCACCATCGTCCAGGCCACACGGAACCATGAAATGATTAAATTCGGTGCCAGTCCAAGGGGATCAATGGCCCTGATGCGATCGGCCCAGGCTCTGGCCGCCATGGAAGGACGATCCTATACCTTGCCGGATGATGTTAAAACGCTTATCCAACCGGTGCTTGCCCATCGCTTGACCTTAAATGAAAATGAACGGCTGAGGGGTGAAAAACCGGAGCATATTTTAAACCAGATTATAAAACAAACCCCTATCCCTGACGGTACGACGTGATAAAAGAGTGGATATGAAAGAGTATAAACCTGTTTTCGATCATCAAACCTCAATATTCACTTCCGGATTATTTTTTCATATGACCCTGTGCTTCTTTTTTATTTCGCTTCTCAATTACCAGAGCGAAATGACGGTCTTAACGCTAATTATTCTGGGCATCTTTATTTTTACAATGATATGGAGTCGGTTTTCTGCCTCTAATATGAAGATAGCGTTTAAAGTTGACAAGCACCGGGTTTTTCCAGATGAAGAGATCAAGATTGTTGTGAGAGCAGAAAACAACAAGCTATTACCGGTCTGGCTAAAGGTCTCGCTTGAATTTACCAACTCTTTTTTTGTGTCAAAAAGCCCGGCATCTGACAATTGTTTCCTGTTATGGTTTCAAAAATCCTCATTTACATGGAAATTAACCTGCCTTAAAAGAGGCTGTTTTAATATTGGACATCCCCAGATAGCGGTCTCTGATCTGTTTGGATTCTTCCCAAAGCAACAGATACGAAATGATACAGCAGATGTGATTGTCTACCCTAAAATTCTAAGTATCCGGCCATTTTCTCTACCGGAACAAAAATTTTTCAGTGTCCCGGGTGCTCAAAGCCCGGTCCTGGACCCGGTTTATATTATCGGTACCCGGGATTACCAAAGCGCAACACCCGTACGGCTAATCCAATGGAATGCCAGTGCAAGGTTGTGCAAACTCCAGGAAAAAGTATGCGAGCCTTCGATTCAGGGGAAAGTATTGCTGATTGTAGATGTGAACCTTTTTTTTGAGAACCGGGCCAAAAAAGATTTTGAACGGATGCTTGAGGCAGCGGCTTCCATGGCGGTTCATTTTGAAAGCAATGGCAATGCTGTGGGATTTATGACCAATGCGAAGATTGCCGGCAAAAAACCTGGGTTTGTTCCCTTAAGCAGGAACCGGAACAGCCTTCCTGCGATTCTTGAAACTATTGCCCGAATGGAGATGAAACCAGAGCATAGCCTCACTGATATCTTTCATCAGCACATCAGTGTACTATGGGGCATCAACTGTATTTTCTGTTCCTATTCCATTGATGAATCCATCCTGAAAATGAAAGCATTTTATACCGTCAAGAGGATACCGGTAAAATATTTTGTCAGTTCAACAGATGCACTTAAAAAGGATATGTCCGTTGAACTTGATTCAGTTCACGATATAGACTCGGTCTGTTTATAAATGAAAACGATATTGTCAAAAAACAGATCCAAAACCTTGTTAATCGCCTGTGGTGGTATGGATCTTTGCTGGCTGTGTGCCTGGACCAATTTTATGACTATAGCGACGACTACAATTCGCTTTCCTATGTGGAGTGGGTTATTGGCATTTTTGGGGGCTTTTGGTATCACACGTTTTTTCACTGCAAGAAAGTACCGCCTTATTTGGCCGGTGCTGATCCATGCGTGTTGTGCAGGTTTTCTTGGCCGTACCGTATTGCTGCATCTGTTTGATGGGCTACCGCCCCGGACAAATATTCAGTGGTACCAGACACTCCTGGTGGTCCTGCTGCTCGGACTTTTCTGGTACAGGGGAACCAGGCTCGAGTCCACATCCGGCGCCTATAAAGCCATCTGCAACCGCTTTGATCTGGGTTTCTCCCTACTGTTTTTACTTGCCTGCATAAAATTTATTCTTGAGCTAAAGGTCTCGATCGTTATAGAGGAATCATTGGTCTTTAGCTGCATCGGGGCCTATTTCCCATTCGGCCTGACCGCCATTTTTCTTTCCTATAATAACCTGGGCGGAAAAAAAACATATCTCAAGGGATTTCGGACATATGGAGTTGTAATCAGTGTGACTTTTATGTTGCTCTTTTTCTGCATAGGGTCGCTTTTAGTTTTCCAACCTTTGATGACAACGGTCGCAGAATCTATGTATGCAGGAATTCAAACAACTGCGGGATTAACAGTCCCTTCCATAAAACAAATTTTATTATTCCTGTTCCGGAACCAGGGATTTCTTGCAAAAAATCAGGCCATGAACCCGGGTGGCGGCTCCTCGTGGCTGTATGACACATCGAATTCAACCGGACTTGAAAATCCAATCATTATGGGTATTATGATCTCTCTTCTTGTTGTTATCCTTTGCCTGGTTTTTTACCTGGTGTGTCGTGTCATTTACAGGCTGTTTTTAGCTTTAATCTCAAAACCGCCTGATTCCCCCATAGTGCGGGAAGACTCATGGACGTCAGCCTGGTGGTTTCGCTGGATTGTCTCTTTATCCGGGCATATTGAAACCCTTAAACAATCATTCAGTCGAAAAATCGAAAATGCTGGTCAGGGATTTGTGTTGCTGCTCAAATGGGGAAAAAAAAGCGGTGCCGTAAAAGAGCGTGGTGAAACACCTTTGGAATATGCCGTCAGGCTTCAACAGCGATTTAAACCCCTTGAAAGTGAAATTGAAACAATTATTTCAGCGTTCCATCTTGAAACCTACGGCCAGGTCAATTTAGCCCAAAATGAAATTCAACTGGTGAATTACGCCGTAAAAACAATCCATCGTCCGTCCTTCTGGCCCATGAGGGTGAAATCAATTTGGAAACGGTAATCATGGGTTGGACCAAGTAAATTCTTACAACCTATTATTTATAAAAAACTTTTTTCAATTAATACGGCTTCCTTGAGATGGATGATATTAATATCATGCATAAGAGGCTCTGGGCACCTTTTTGGCTGGCCATAAAAAATCCCAGAAGTTCCTGGCCCGGGTGTACTTATGATATTGGTCGTCAGGATGGATATCTGCCTTGGACAGGCTGAAATGCTTTTTCTTGTCCTTTTGAAGCATTGAGGTCACAAATCCCTGTTCAAAAGGATCTTTCCCCTGGGCAAGGAAAAAGAGGAATGCGTGGGTGCAGCGGTAGCAGTCATGGCACCATTTATCATGGAGTGACACCACATGCCCAGGTTTCCATGCAGTCGCCTATCCTGTTACCGTTGGCGACATATGAACCGCAATCCTTTTGCCGGTTTAAGCCAAAGGACTGTTTGGGTTATCCTAAACCGGCCCTGGTCTCATTTAACTCTTGGAGTTTGCGCATACCGACATCCAGGACAAACACGATGGCAAACGCAATCACAAACCAGGGCCACATTCCACGGCCCGTCTGCGGCCCCTCTTTCTTATGTCGAAAGACAGAACTTACATCCCCGTCAAGGTCCAGGACCCTGCCGTTGGAAATCTTGGCGATTTTATCCAGCATCTTGTGATTCACCCCCTTGGTTCTATATTCATCTGAATAGGGGATACCCATAAAAAAAGTACGGGTGGGAAGCGTTGGGGCTTTGGTGTCTTCAAAAAGCGTCATGAGATATTCACCTGTCTGGTCGGTTTCAAATCCGCACTCATAATGGCCGGGCGCGGTCTGCTGCAGGGGAATGAGCAGCTTTTGTTTTGACGGCAGAACCAGGCTGAGTTTAAGATTTGCATGGTTTACCAACCGCCCGGTATCATCGATTACATCCACCTTGAAACGGGTGTGATCGTTGAGGCGGCGTATCTGCTCACGATATACAGACTGGGGATCGGCTTTTTGCACCCATTTTACCATCTGGGAGACAAAAGGCTCGAATTGGGACCATTCAACAAAATCCTTGCCCCATTTGCCGTCAAATGCCGAAGTATAGGCGATGGACCTGCCAAGTCCCTGCCGGGAAACGGCCAGAAGCGGCCCGTTTTGGGTGTTGAGCACGATGGAGGCGTTCGGTTTGGGATAGGTTTTGACCATGCCGTCAACCCACGGTATCTCATTGTTGAGCATACCCTGTAAAAAGGGCTTAAGCTCTGAAATTTTTGTATCCATGCGCTGTTCATAGATGGTTTTTCTGGATGCAATCCTTGTATCGCCGGTGAATATTCTCGGGATGTTATCGGCATCGTCGGTATAGTACATTCTGCCCTTGCCCCAGGCAGCGATTTTCCTCATGGTTTTCCTGTCCGATGTCTTGCCCACGGCCACGGTGGAGATGGTGATGTTCTTGCGGGTCATGGCCCTGATCAATCCTTTAAAATCCGCCTCTTTTGTTTTACCGTCTGACAGAACAATAATGTGTTTCTTTTGCGCGTTGACATTCTCAAGGGTTTCAAAGGCGTGGGAGAGCGCCGGGAAAAGATCCGTGCCGCCGCTGGCAGTGAGGTTGGACAATTCAGTGGCAATTTTATGGCGCTCGCTTGCCTGGGTAACAGGCACCACCCAGTAGAATTCGCTGTCAAACCCCAAAAGCCCGATCCGGTCAAAGGGGTTGAGCAGTTCCACCACGGAAAAGGATGCTGTCTTGGCCCCTTCAAGTTTAGACCTGTTTTTGGCATACCCGCTCATGGATGATGAGGTGTCAATGAGCAGCAGCAGGCAGAACTCAGGATTCTCCAGTGTTGTCGGATGGTCCATGGACACTGGCAGAACCTTTTCAATGGGCGTATTCAGATAATGCCCGGCCCCGAAACTGTGGTCACCGCCCAGCATCAAAAGCCCACCCCCGGCTTCGGAGACAAAGGATCTGATATTTTCCATGTCGGCAAAAGAGAACTGTGTGGCTTCGATGTTGTCAATAATGATGGCCCGGTATTTCAAAAGGCGGTTCAGGGTACGGGGCAGGTTTGAGGGCGGCTCAATTTGTACCGTCATCCCCTGGGTTTGAAGCGCCCTGACTGTGGGAGATCTGTCTGACCGGGACAGATACAGAATGCCCGACTCAATGAATCCTGTGGTGGTGGCGGTAAATTCATTATTTTCAAACACCGTGTCCGGTGCAGCATTGACAACGGCCCTGTAGGTGACGGCACCGGGGTCGGCGATAACATCGTCAAAAGCAAAGCTGTTTTTGCCCGGGACAAGATCCACAGATTTCTTGACCATGATCTCATCATTCTTGAAAATCAGAATTTCTCCTTCTGCCCGGGATGTGCTCGAAATTACAGCCCTTATCCGGAACGGGGTATGGAGGGCGGTCTGTCTGGGGACAGCCAGTTTTTCCAAGTAAACCTCATTGCTGTCGAACCAGGAGCCTATGGGCACGGGGAAAATTTGAATCCCCAGGGCCCCTGCCATACCAGCGGCATCAGCAGGATCTGTCAGGTTGGAATTTCCGTCCGTCATCAATATGATCTTATTATTCCCCTTTGGATCCATTCTCCCGGCAGCGGTCTGGATGGCCTGCCCCAGAGCGGTTCTTGTTTTATCCGGCAGGGTCTGGCCAGGCCCAATATCAAAGTTTTGTGACAATTCTTTTTCCACATACGCCTGTTTGCCAAATGCAACAAGCCCGAACCGGTCCTGTTTTCCAGCCTCATCCATGATTTTGTGCATAAAGGATTGGATGCGGGACTCGTCCCCGGCAGCGCAGCTTAAGGAGACATCCCTGACAAACATTATGTTGCTTATCGTCATGATCTGTTTTTTGTGGATACCGGCAGCGGCCAGGACGGCCATCAGGACAAGAGCGCTTTTCATGATGCCGAATCTCTTTTTATGTTTTGGCCGTTTAAAGGGGATGGCCGGATGGTACAAAAATATCCACAATGCCGGGATCAGCAAAAGCCATATAAAGGCGTATGTATTTTCAATTGTCAAAAGGCGACTCCTCTTTTAAACTGATGCCCGCTTCAATGATTCCCAAAAGGAGAGCGAAAAGGAACATGAAACGCCACAGGGGCACTGCCTGTTTTGCCGTGGCAACCTGCCGGTCTGCCGACGATCTCTTTGAATCCACATCCAAAACCTGAAGCGCATTGATATTGGATTCTTCTTCACTGAACTGGTTGACGGCCATATGAAAACTGTCCTGGCCCACCCGGATCTTATACAACCCCGCCCGCCTGGTGTTCGGGTATAAAAAAAGCCCTTTATCCCGGGTGCTCTTTTCCCATTTTCCGGACGGATGCCTGACCGCCACAGGGGACGCCTGTTTTTGAACCTGGATATCAAAAGGGGTGCCCGGCGGGACAAAGGTTTTATTATAGTGTGCGGATACAGGGTGAAGCCAGTTAAATATGTTTTTCATCAGCACCGGGAATGCCACCCTTAAGGGCAAATCGGAGTCATTCAGATCAAAACCGAACAGCACCGCCTTTTTTTTGTCATCATAATACTGGCTGATCAGGGGGGCACCAGAGGATTCAAGCAGGGGCACCATGGGTTCGGAGATCTGCATTTTTTGGGCGGATGCCACATAAAGTCCCTCAAAATTGACATTGGCCGTGATGGCGGACTGCCCGTTCCAACCGGTTATTCCCGGCTTATCCCATCGTCCTGTAAGTGTCATGGGAATCCCCGGAAAGGCTTTATTGATCACCACAAAATTTCCCGTGCTGCCCAAAGGGGCTGACACGTTGTCCAGGATAATTACATGATTGTTCCCGGTAATCGTTTCCCAGGATCCTTCAGGAATCTTTTGGGTTTTGCTCACATTCACATTGTCCATCACAGACAGCAGGCGCTCTATAAAATAATTGCCCTCTGACACTAAAAAGACATTGGTTTTTTCAACCGGTTTGAGCACGGCAAAGGCCTGGTTGTCGTTTGAAAGATCGTCATTGACCCGGATTCGGGCTGTCAGATAATGGCTGATATCACCTTCAAAGGAGTGGACAATTGTTTTTGCCCCACCGGGTTCAAGCCCGATCTTTTCACCATAAATGATCCGGCTGCCGGTCTGGACGGTCAAAGGACAGATCACGCTTGTGGATGAAAAATTTTTAAGCCTGACAAGCAGATCATAGGTTTTTTTTGTACCCGGACGCCGGCGGAAGGTAAAATTGACAATGGCCTGGTTGTTGTCCCCGCCTTTAACGATCACCGGTACTACCCCCGGATTAAGACCTGTCAGGAATGACAGATCAACCCCGGCACCGTCCGTGACAAGGTAAATCCTGCCGCCGTTGCTGTTGGAGAAAAACGACAGGGCCAGATACACCGCTTTTTGAAGATCAGCCTGGGTGTCGGAAGGCAAAAGGCCTTGAATGGCCCTGGCACGGACGACTTTATCCCGGGTGAACCCCTGTACAATCTCAGGCGATGCCCCGGCAGCAATGATCATGACGCTGTCCAGATCTGACATGGCCGCTGCAAGTTCCAGTGATGCCTGTCGGGCCTTTTCAAACCGGGTTTGTTGTCCTGCCAGGGTATTCATGCTGGCGCTGGTATCCATGATAATGATCTGTTTTTTTTGGCCTGCCCTTTCCAAAAAGATGACAGGCTTTGACAAGGCCAGGGCCAGCAAACCGATTATCAGGATCTGAAGCAGCAGAGAGATATTTTTAAGCAGGCCCTGGAAATAGATCGCACTTCTCTGCTCCTGCAAGACCGATTCCCAGATAAACAGGGTGGTTACCTGTTTTTTCACCGGCTTGTGGCGCAGGCAGTGAATCAGGATCAGTATGGGAACAAGCAGTAAGGTAAAAAGTCCCGGCAAAAATTCAAGCTGCATCATTACCCCTCATATTTCACAACCGGAAGGTGACAAATTGTACGGTTACTAGCGCTCAAGACTATTATTTTGTTCTCCTTTAATTATCCACGTCTATTTGAATCATTATACTGCCTCATACCCCCCGGCTACATCCTGCCCATGGCGTTCTGCATGTGCCGGCTGTTTAAAAAACCTAAAAAGAAATCCTCAAAGGACGCCCCGGTATCTGCCAGATGATAATCGATTCCCATCCCCAGACAAAAGGTATTGATGCCCTCAATATATGCCGTCATTTTTTCCACATAAGCCTGTTTCATCCTCTTTGTAGCGGCAAAGAACTGGTGATGCCCTGTCTCCACGTCACTTAAGGCAAACCGTCCCTTAAAAGAGGGGAATCGTTCCTGGGGGGTCAGCACCTGGATCAAAGACAGCTTAAAGCGGGACAGCACCAGGGCCTTTAATCCCTCTTTAAATCCGTCCGGTGCCAGCACATCGCTGACCACCACGGCAACCCCGGGTTTATGGCCTGCCTGGGCAAAAGCGGTTAAAGCCCCGTTAAAATCTGTCACCCCGCCCGGTTCAAGATCGGACAGATAGTTTAAAACAGACAGATATACATCTTTTCCCCGCTCCGGAGACCGGATGGGCCCCACGGTATCATTGAATGCCGAGATACCCACCTGATCCTGGCTGGCAAGGCCCATGTAGCTGATGGCCGCTACAATCTTTTTGGCAAATAGGAATTTGGCCGCTGGGGCTGCCATTGAACCGCTCTTGTCCATTAAAAGATGCAGGATCACATCTTTTTCCGCATGAAACTGCTTGACAAAAAGCCGGTCTGTTCTGGCATAGACATTCCAGTCCACGTACCGGATATCGTCCCCTGGCTGGTATTTGCGGTAGTCCATAAATTCCATGCTGGAGCCGGAGCGCCGGGATTTCTGAATCCCGGGATTCCTGCCTTTTAATCCCTTTTGGGCCAGCAGCTTTAATGTTTCAAGCTGGTGTAAGAATTTTTCATCAAGTAAGGATTCCATCACTATCTCTTTTGTCATCTTTTTTATGCATTCCCAAGGATTTGCCCGATGAGCCAATCCGGAGATATCCCCTCTGCAATGCCCTTGAGGTTCAGGATAATCCGATGCCGCAAGGCAGGGACTGCCATTGCCTTAATATCCTCCTGGGCCACATGGACCCGCCCCTCCAGCAGTGCCCGGGCCTTGGCTGCCCGGACGATGGCCAAAAGCCCCCTGGGGCTTGCCCCGTACCGGACATAGGTTTTTATTTCATCCGATGCTTTTTCATTATCCGGGTGTGTGGCCAGCAGCACCTGAATTGCAAGTTCTTTGACATGGCTGGCGATGGGCACATCCAGCACATGGGGGACCAGATCCAGAATCCCGTCGGCATCCAGGGCATTGCCGATGTCAGCCTCAAACACCTGTGTGGTCTTGTCCAGGATGTTTGAAAGATCCTCTTTTCCCGGGTAATCCATGCACAGTTTAAACAAGAACCGGTCCACCTGGGCCTCGGGTAGAGGATAGGTGCCTTCCATTTCAAGGGGGTTCTGGGTGGCCAGCACCACAAAGGGCCGTTTTAAAGTGTGTTTTTCGCCGAACAGGGTGACATGCTGCTCCTGCATGGCCTCCAGAAGGGCTGACTGGGTTTTGGGCGTGGCCCGGTTGATCTCGTCGGCCAGGATCATCTGCCCGAATATGGGGCCCTTAATAAACCTAAGCTGCCGATCCTCTAAGTTTGAATCTGAAATGAACTGGGTCCCCAGGATATCTGCCGGCATCAGGTCCGGGGTAAACTGTATCCTGGAATAATCCAGTGACAACACGTCGCTGAACGTTCTTACCAGCAATGTTTTCCCAAGCCCGGGCACACCTTCAATCAGGGCGTGGCCCTCGCACAGGACACAGATAAAAAGCTGCCGGATTAAATCGTCCTGCCCCACGATCACCTTGGAAACCTGTTTTTTAACATCTGAATAAATCTCTTGAATTGTCCGCGAATCGTTTCTATTCAACGCTGTACTCATTATTATTGCTCCCCTTCCAGTCCAATGGATAAAAAATAATCCCTGATGCTCTCCTTATATTCGGGCGGAATACTCTCTTTTTGCATGACCGCTTCATTCTGCCTGATATATATTTTTTTAATTTCCTGTTCCGGCTTTGGTGTACTGCCAATGGCTGACAATGCTTTTACAGCATGGCCAAAAGACCCTTTTTTAAAATCCCCGGCTTTGTCCATTACCATCCTTCCTTTGGCGGGTGTCAGCCTGGTGGCAGCCTTTTTACGCTCCTGTGGGATCAGGCTGCCTTCCCTGACGCTTTCCCGGCCGCTGCCCGGGTCGCCTTTTCCTTTGCGATGGGGGGTATTGTCCCGGTTCTCCCGGTCCAGCTGTCTGCCGGAATCCTTGTCCTGAGGTGAATCAAATTCCCTGTCATCCTTGTCTTCTTCAGGAGGCTGACCATATCTTTTCAACAGGTTTTCAAGATGTTGTGCGAATTTCTCATTGGCCTCAATATCGGCCAGCTGCCGGGAAAGATGCTCGGGCATTTTGTCATCAAAAGCCTTCTCAATCTGATCCTTCAACTTTTCAAGATCGGCCATGGCCTGCTGCTGCCGGCGCCTTTTGGGACCCTTCACCGGGTTGGGGATATTCATACCGTCAGAACTATTGTCCATATTAAGCTGCTCTTTCAACTGCTGCATATCTTCACTGTTTTTTGACGCGATGGTCTCCAAAAGCCCGGAAAAAGATCTTGCCGCACTCTTTCTGGCGTCTTCACCGGATTTGAGCATCTGTGCGGCTGTCTTTTCGATCAGGTTGAAACGTTTTTGCTGCTCTTTTTGATCATCCTGCGCCATAAGGCCCTTTTTAAACAGCGCCACATGCTCAATCAGCTGTGACGTCATATCAGATCCCACTTTAGGGTCAGGCATGCCTGGGGGTGTGGTTAAGATTAAAAAAAAGCTGAACCCGGCAAAAACAGGAACAATGATAAGGGGTAAAAATGACACCTTGGGAAATATTATTTTGGGCCCGGTCTGTTTGACAAACCTTGCAGCACTGTCCAGCAGCCGCTTTGAAAACCGGGTGTCATCATTGTTTAAAAAGACCTCACATGCAGAGGCCAAAAGATCTTTTGAGCCCAGGCGCCGGTCTGCCTCAACCAGTTCGCTTAAAAATGGTTTTTTCCTGATCACAACCCAGAGCCCTGCAACAACTGCAGATATGGGCATCAGCCACCATTGGAAAGCACCGGTTTCAATTATGGAAAAACGGTCTAACCCCAGGGCCACCATGACGACAAAACCGGTTAACACCAGTGAAGTCACGATCCATCTGTTCGCCAGCACGAAAAAATACCGCTGTTCAAGGACGTTGAGATCATGCTCAAATTGCGGATGGTTCATGCCGTTGTTCGTCCTTTTCTCAAGACCAGTATTTTGCCGATGGCCATGAAGCTTAAGATGAGAAGGCCAACGAACACAACATGGGGTATGAATAGCTCCCCCATGGGCCGGGTCTGATATTCACCGTGCTTGAAAAACGAGTACAAAAGATAGACCGGATTCAGCACAGGCGAGATCCATCCGGTGAGCGTAAAAAAAGCAACAAAAAATGCCCGTGAGATGAAAAAACCGTAAAGATCCAAAGGACCGGATATGATCAAAGAACAGACGCCGAAGAGCGCGCACAGGACAGAAGACAGAACCAGAATCAAAAAACTCTGCCCCAAAATCGTTAATGAGATGCCCGACACCGTGGCGACAACCAGGTAAAAAGGCACAAGCATGGCATGTACAATTACGGCATGCCGTATCAATACCCAGAGAATACTTCTTGCATATCTCCCTGCCATGGCGTCAAACGCGTTGTCCGTGATCTGCTGATATTCTCCTTTGGCAAACGCCATGAGATGATGAGCGCAGAAAATCAGGGAAAAGATGAAGAATGCCGGATATATCAAGGGGGCTTTTGAGGAGAACCTGAAATCCAGGAAGAAATTTCCCGGCCACAGACACAGGAGTATCAGGCAGGAAATACCCAGACCGATCCGGATGGAGGCCAGGACATTTTCCGAAAAAAACGGGACATAGAATCGGGCTGCCGACAAAAGGGGATCCCTGTTATTCACCCTGTGTCACCTCCTTTGATACTCTTGATCTCATTGGTCAACGTCATCTGCCACAACAGCCATGCAACGCCCTTTTTGAGGGTATCTTGTTCAGGATTATAAAATCCCGCCATGGTTGCGGTCTTTGAGATGCTTCCCCGTGATTTGCCGGCTGTCCGGATAATTATTTCCAACAGTGCCGTGGCCAGTTTACCCTGGAAAACATCGGGTCTGTTATCTTTAAGCACTGCTTTGAGCCGTCCCATTTCATCGCTTGCCACACCTGACTTAAACTGTGCAACAGGGGTCTTAAGCGTTCTTGTGACCTGGGTATCTGCCGGGATGTCTCCGATAAAGAACACGTTATTGTCATAATATAGAAAACTATTGAAAACAGGCGTTTTAGACAGATTTTCCAGCTGCAGCGATATCTCTGCGCTGTCTGACACCTGCACGAATCCTTTAAAAGGAGAATCCAGAACCTGGGTTTTTTTATAATGAAACACATCAAACCGGCCGAACACGACATCCAGGTACTGCCGGCGCCTATCCATAATAAATGTACTGTCCAGCCATGTTTTTTTGTCCTGTCCGGGGGGGGATACGATCTGCACGATATCTGAGGACGATCCCAGGTCAAACCGTTTTTGGGCAGCCATTGGAGAATAGATCCCAGTGTAGGTCACCCGGGCCAGTTTGGCCCTGTTGGCCATTACCTTTGTGATGGATACTGCCTGGGAAAAATCGGTCTGTTTAAAATACAAATTTAAGGCCATGACGCTGAACAGGGTGATGGCAAGTCCAAATGCAAGCGCTTGAAGCGGCTTTTTTTTACGGACTCCCACAGATTGTCTCAGCAGCAGGGCCATACAGGCCAGGTATCCCCCCAAAAGGAGTATGGCCGTCAAAAAAGGCGGGGTTATTTTCAGGGCGTTCTCCACAATTAAATCAAGAACCTCACCATCATCGGGCTGGTTTAAAAAATCACCCGGCGCTGCTGCCTGTGACAATATTTTCTGCCAGAAGTCACCGGCGCCCTTCCACCTTAAAAAAGAAGCGGCATCTGTATCAAAGTTTATGAACAGGACACGGCCGTCCTTGATCTTCTTTGACAATACCAGGGGTATCTCGTCCTGGGAGGCCAGGACACTGGCGCCTTCCATGCGGGTGTGGTTTACCCACAAAGCCGTCGGGATCTCTTTTTGGACATTGCTGAATGCCGCCAGAGAGGCAGCCGTCTTTAGTTTTTCAACCCCCTGTACAGACAGTTGCAGCACTTTTTTAACCCGCCCTGAAGAAAAGATACTGGTATTTATGCTGCCTGAAGAGACGATGGTTCCGCCGGTTTCAAGCCATCTTAACAGCGCATCTGTCTGGGCGGGCTCAAGCCGTGAAAGGATGCCGGCCCAGGCAACCATGACTCCGACCCCCTGGTATCCCTTCCATTGATGCGGAAGGTGACGGGCATGGACCACAGCCGGTTTAAAATTTTCCGGCATGCTGCCTAAAAAATCATGGGACAATGTTTTTTTGGCTATCAGCAGAATCGGTTTTTGTGTGACATACTGCCGGATATCCTCCGTCTTGGCCACTACCGGCCTGCCGTCTTTATAAAACGAAATCTTAACAGGATGGAGATGGGTCTCAATCAATACATTAAAGCGGAATACTTTTTTTGATCCGGACGGCAGATCCACCCGTTGGGTATACCGGGTGTGGTAAATATCCCTGTTAAACTCATCTCCCCGGGTCACGGTAATTTCAAGAATACCGTTTTCAAGGGGCTTCCCCTTGTTTTCAAGGATAATGGAAACAGGGGTCCATGCCCCTGTTTTTAAGATACCGTTAAATCCGAACACGGATGACATTTTAATGTCATTCGCGCTGTAAGAGGCGGCCCGGCAGAGGCCCGGCATCATGCATGTGCATATAAAAAAATGCATATCTGAACCCGGAAAAATTTCGGGACAACCGGCATCAGTCAGTCAGTCCTTTTAAGATGGCCAGGGCCTGATAAACTATGGAGGATTCTTTGCCGGATCTTATTTCAGACAGCGCGACATCCGGTGAAATCCCCGTGTCCTGGATAGAGATGCCATTGGGGGTATAGTACCGGGCAATGGTATATTTAAGGCCGTAACCATTGGGCAGCGCAACCAGGGTCTGGACAGATCCCTTTCCTAATGATCGCGTGCCGGCAATCAAGGTTCTTTTATGATCCTTGAGCGCCCCTGCCAGAATCTCGGCGGAACTGGCGCTGTGGCCGTTAATCAGAATCACCATGGGATACGATCGCAAAATCTCGCCCGGACCGGCAGCGTAGGTTTTGCTGTATCTTGGGTGCCGCCCCTTTATCGTAACAATCTCTCCTGTTTCAAGAAACAGGTCACAGACCGCCACTGCCGGCTCCAAAGGACCTCCCGGATTGTTTCTCAAGTCCAGGACAAGTCCTTTTAACCCTGTTTGGGAAGATTCCAGATCTTCCAGGGCAAAGACCACATCATCCACTGTTGTTTTTGAAAACCGGAGCAGTGCCAGATACCCGAATCCTTCGGGGTCCAGCATTGTCCCCTTTACCGCTTTTACGGCCACGATCTGCCGCTGGATGCTGATGGTGGCAGAGGTACCAGACCCTTTTGGGATATATGTCAAAACAATCGTTGTTCCTTTCGGGCCTTTCAGCCTGGCTGCAGACTCCCATAAGGAGATTTGGGCAACGGATCCGCCATTGATGGTCAGAATCTGGTCGCCGGATGACATGCCCGCCCGAAAGGCCGGGGAATCCTTGACAACACCTTTTACTAAAAGTTTATCGCCATCGCCCTCCAGCAGAAGCCCGACGCCGGCATATCCCCCCTGCGCCTGCTCTTTGAGGGCAACAAAATCCTCAGGCGCCAGCAAAACGCTGTGGGGATCAAGCTGCTGCATGATCCCGTTTACCGCGTGTTGCGATAGTTTCTGGCTGCCTATTTCATCCACATAATTATTTTTGATCTCCCGGATTACGGCTGACAGGACCGCCATGGCGTTATAATCGGATTCATCCATGGCAAGACAGGCAGAAGCGCAACCAAGCCAGACAATGATCGCAACAGATATCACCCGCGGGAGGCAGCTTGATAAAAAAAGACGGTCAAACAGCAACGGCATTGCTATCTCCTTTGACCCGGACAGATCACGCGCATCTCGAAATTTTCTTATAATTTAGGCCATTTATTCAGATGTGCCAAAGGCGTATGGGAGCCGGGTTGATCAGCAGTGTTAACACACTCTTGCCCCATGGTCAATATCAGACGATATCTTATATCAGGCGATATCTTATCGCAAATCGCAGAAATATGTTCCGAAACCATCATACCTGTATCAAACAATTGTAGCTAAAGATTTGCGGGTGCTGCAATTGATCTGCTTTTTGGCGATTCCATAAATCTATTACCATTTCAGGAACTCTATTTTTGGAATCACTATAGACTATAGCAAAGCCTTGTTCGCATCTGCCACTCACCTGTTCTTGAAATAACTGCCAGGTGTCACCCCCAGGGCTTTTTTAAACATCGCACTAAAGGCGCTTTGGGAGGAATAGCCAAGGTCCTGGGCGATGTGGGAAATCGGCTGGTTATCGGCAATACGGCTGAGCGCTTCAAGCAGCCTGGCCTGTTGGCGCCATTGACCGAAGGTCATGTCTGTCTGTTTTTTAAAGTTGCGTGCCAGGGTTCGGGATGTTGTGGCCAAACGTTCTGCCCACTCCTCCAGGCTTGCTTTATCACTTGGGTCTTCTTTAAGGCAGCCGGCTATTTTTTGGACAGGACCATGATTGGGCACCGGCAGGTGTAAAGGGGCAACAGGGGAGGTTTTCAGACAATCCAGTATCAGCCTACAGACACGCCCTTCCATACCGGTCAAATCATAAAGAGCAGGGAAAGTAACGGCTTTTGCGATCAGCTCTCGCATCAATGGGGTAATCGCCATGACCTGGCAGCTGGCCGGCAATCCGTCAATAACATGGGGGGCAAAATAGACATTTCGCAGGGTGACGGTATGAATAACTTTGATGCTGTGAATCGTCCCGGGGGGGGTATCCAGACAGCCCTTTGCGGCGGGATGACCCAAATGGAGTTTTCAGCCATGACCTGCATGACGCCGCTGGAGGCATAAAGAAGCTGTCCCCAGTCGTGCGAATGAGGTGCGATGTCTATTCCTTTGTGGCGCACCCCCTGCCTGAGTGTCATGTCTCTGGGGATATCTTCCAGTCGTTTGATCTCTATACCGTCATCAGCTTTAAATGGTGTAAAAATGGAAACTGGTGTCATATTTGAGCTATTTTTTGTCATATGCGTGTATATACGACATTGATCATTTATTTTAAAGTCTTAATATTTGCTGACCAGGTGTTCGGCAACCTATTGTAAAGGAAATAGTATGTCCCCCATATCAAAATGGAAGCGTCCGGAAATTTTGTTGTTTATTATGGCTGCAGCCATGCCGCTGGCATTTGGAACCTGGCAGGCCCTGCTGAATAATTTCACCATTGAACAAGCCAATTTCACCGGGGTGGAGATCGGTATTCTGCAATCCCTGCGCGAAATCCCGGGGTTTCTGGCATTTGCCGTGGTATTTGTCCTGGTATTAATGCGGGAACAGACGCTGGCTATAGCTTCCCTGATGCTGCTGGGTATCGGAACAGCACTTACCGGGTTTTTCCCGTCCACTATCGGGCTTTATGCGACCACCGTGTTGATGTCCACCGGGTTCCACTATTATGAGACGATCAGCCAGTCTCTGCAACTGCAATGGTTTGACAAGACGCATGCCGCCTATAATATGGGGCGCATGGTCGCTGTCGGATCTTTTTCGTCACTGGTTGCCTTTGGGCTGGTATGGCTAATGCTGGATATCTTTCAGATCACCATGGGAACCGTCTATCTGATCAGCGGTGGGGCCACGGTGGCTGTCGCTGTATTCTGCTGGTTGTCTTTCCCGAACTTCCCTCAAAAAGTTGAACAGCACAAAAAGATTATCCTGCGCAAACGCTACTGGCTGTTTTATGCACTTCAGTTCCTGGGTGGCGCACGCCGTCAGATTTTCGTAGTCTTTGCCGGCTTCCTTATGGTGGAGAAATTCGGCTTTGATGCAGCGGCCATCTCCATTATGTTCCTGGCAAACGGGGCATTGAATATGGTATGCGCCCCCCAAATTGGGAAACTGATCGGGAAATGGGGAGAACGCCGTTCCCTGACCGCAGAATATATAGGCCTGATCATTATTTTCCTCGGCTATGCCGTTGTCAAAAATCCATGGGTGGCTGTGGCGCTTTATATTCTGGACCATCTGTTCTTCTCCATGGCGATTGCGATGAAAACCTATTTCCAGAAAATTGCTGATCCCAAGGATATGGCACCGACTGCCGGTGTGTCATTTACTATCAACCATATTGCCGCTGTTGTACTGCCGGCAGTCTATGGGGGGCTTTGGATCATCTCACCGGCTGCCGTTTTTATCACCGGGGCCGGACTGGCGTTTGTCTCACTGGTTCTGTCGCGTTTTATTCCGCTGCAGCCGGAAGCGGGCAATGAAATCTGCTGGAGATCCGCAAAAGCTGCCGGATAGTTGTTTTTCATTTATCGGGCTGTTAGGCTGTAATCGCCCTTTAAAGACATCTCTTTTAACCGAATTTGTAAATACTTCAGACCTCAAAAATTTCCATGCCCTGGCTCCATTGTTTTAAAGGATCAGGATTGTTTAAACAGTCATCTATGGCCTGGTGCATGGAGGAGGTTTGTGTTTGAAGAACCTGTTGCCGGGTTATAAGTTCGAATAATTCTCGTGCTGCGCCATATACATAATTTCTGGCCGGGGATGATTCTATTTCAACCTGGGAGTTTTTTGAATCATATGCAGTTCTGCAGGCCAGTTGATCCAAAGAGTTCCAGGATCGGCAAATACTTGGCCGTGCCCTATAAATGGAACACTGTTCAGACATCAGAAAAATACAGGGAAGCATCTTTTTGATTGAGAATCTCTGCTCAAGTGTTTTTCCCCGGTTTAAAACCTGACAGGATGATATCCTTTTTTTCAATTCAGAAATTTCCACATCATTGAAGACTTCTTTAACAAAAGTATAAATAGACAGCGCTTCAATGGGGATGATTTTCACCTGGGAATAACAGCAATAGCTGCATCCGGACTGGCATGATACTGACGGGCTTTGTCCTGATTCTTCAAGTTGCTCAATGATATCCTGTGCGAATTTCATTACTTTGGTAAACGCAGGCAAAATAGAGTTCTCAAATGTATTTGCCTGCAAATCATCCTGGATGGTTTTAAAAAGAATCTGTTTAAGATGATCCTCTCCATTATAGAAGTTTTGTTTTTCCATGGCATCCTATCAATGCAAGATAGAGAGGATGCAATAAAAAACAGGCTTTCCATACTTACAAATTGTTTTATCGTGAATAGCTTAAAATTTTGCCGGTAAAGGGCTTTTCCAAATAAGTGGCGTCCACTGTTTTCTGGCTGTGCGAATACCCCAGGAGCACCATTTTCTTACTGAACTTTGCATGATGCCCCCGGCCGGGATCTACAATTACCACATCACACCGTTTTCTGGCATGAAGGTCAATAAATTTCGATAACAATTGGGCATGGTTGCTTTCATATAACAGGTCGCTTCCGATGATCAAATCATAGGAACCCAGCTCGTTTGCATTATCCCCCCATCCAGTGCGGACAAAGGGAATTTTATCTCCATTATTAAGCGCAACATTGATGTCCAGAAAAGATTTGACTTCAGGGTGATAATCAGTGGCGGTGATATCCGCCAGTCGGTGGTTAAGAATCAGGCTGGCCAGTCCAATTCCACAGCCGACTTCCAAAATTCGTTTTCCCTCGATATTGTAATCGAGCATGGTATGCGCCAGCACTTTTGATGATGGCCAGATCACACCAAAAATTGGCCATGCCGCAGATGAGACACCCAGTTTTTTAGCCACGTCATCTATATCTAGAAATTGGCAGATATCCCTCAATGTTCGAACATGGATATCAACAGAACCGATTTCCATCGTTTGATATCGTATTCTTAATGGCATAATTCTGCCCTAATCGGGCAGATCTTCCGTCAAATGGGTTTCAGGCGGGTCACTTTTCTTGTCAAGCTTACGCTGTCTTTTCTCTTCTTTCTTTTTTTTCCTTGCCAGTTCTTTTTGACGTTTTTCCCATGTGTATTTCGATTTCGCCATAAATATCGACTCCCTTAAGTGTCGTTTTAATTGTCAAAAAATATGCTATGCCGTTGCCAAAGATTCAGACCAGACAAAGCGGCGTTTACGCTTTCTTTTTGAGGCAGCTACCGGTTGGATTTTTTGTTTAGGCGTGTTCTTTTCAGGCTTAAAAGAGGGTAATGATTCCCGGGTTATTTTTATACCCAGATTCCTTTCAATCAAAACAATCATTTTTTTGCTGTCTTGACTGACCAGTGAGTAGGCCTGACCTTTATTCAGGGCCCGGCCGGTCCGCCCAGTTCTATGGGTGTATGTTTCAACTGTGTCCGGCAGATCATAGTTAACAACATGGGATACTTCGGACACATCAATACCGCGTGCGGCAATATCTGTGGCAACCAGAATTTTAAATGTACCGTTTTTGAAGCCATTCATGGCTTTTTTCCGGTTGTTCTGTGTCAGGTTGCCTTGCAGTGATGTGGCACGAAAACCTGAATTATGTAGTTGTCGTGCCAGGTTCTTTGCCTTGTGCTTGGTTCGGGTAAACACGATGGTCCTGTTCATCTCTTTCTGCTTTAACAGGTGTTTAAGAAAAGCGGTTCGTTGCTCTTTTTTGACATTAAAAAGTGTATGGGAAATCGTTGTTACCGGCAGGGAATGGTTAATTTTAACCGTCACCGGCTGATGAAGAATTTTCTCGGCAAGACGTCTGATCTCCTTGGGCATGGTTGCAGAAAAAACAAGAGACTGCCGCTTTTTTGGCAATTGTGCAACGATTCGGCGGATATCCGGAAGAAAGCCTTTGTCAAACATGTGATCTGCTTCATCAAGAATCAGCACCTCAATACTGTCAAGGTTAATGGATCCTTCATTATAAAGGTCAAGAAGCCTGCCCGGACAGGCAACAATAATCTCTGCCCCGGCTCGGATGGCTTTTATCTGTGGGGATTTGCTGACACCGCCATAAATGGCAACACTTTTCAAATGGGTTTTACCGGCCATTTTTCTGATCTCATCATGGATCTGCTCTGCCAGCTCCCTGGTGGGTGCAATAACAAGGGCACGTGCTTTTTTCCGGGAACCTTTCATTAATCGCTGGAAAAGGGGTAAAACAAATGCGGCTGTTTTTCCGGTGCCGGTCTGTGCCAGGCCGAAAAGGTCCTGACCGTCTAAGATCGAGGGTATCGCTTCTTTCTGGATTGGTGTTGGAATGGTGTAACCACAGGCGGCAATGCCGGCGGTAATTTTTGGGTGAAAATTAAAATCTTTAAAACTCATTAAACTCCTTTGTGGTCAAGTTGCCGTAATTGGGGCACTTTAAACCATGGATTCAGTTGAATCCGTTATTTATTTTTGTTCTGTGAAGAACAATAAGGCATGATTGATGGTAACCGCTAATTGTGTGGATTAAGACAGGTTGTGGCTCCGCCAAAAGTGTTATACTGTTTTCACTTAAGTAATCAGCATAAACTTCAACGGCAACAGACAATGTAATAAATACGGTGTGTTATCGAGGACAAACTGTCAGAAATCATCTGACAGGGGATGTGCTCTTACTTGGATATTGATCTGTATCATACCCGAATTGACAGAATTTGCAATCAAATAAAATATTTATAGCAAATCTCAGAAACAGATTCCGACACACGGATATGGTTTTCGATCGCTCATGTTATAAATTCTGTTGGGTGTCAATCGATTTGCCTTAAGGTGATTCTTTTCGTAAATGATTTTTTTTTAGAACATATTTTTGAGAATCACTTTAGACATTTTTTAATATTCAGCAGGCAATGCCATTAACTTAAGAATACAGATGTTTTAGCCATGGAGACCGAAAGGCCTTGTTCTTTTCCAGTCTCCGGCCTCCGTGCCAGTCAAGTTTACTTACTCAGCTATTAAATGCAGAAACAAAATAATAGATGGTGGCTTAAGTTAATGGTATCCATTCACGGGGTGAAGCAGGCAAACCCGATCAGATCCAAGATAGAT
>CAZLTD010000085.1:20392-24820 GCA_964562385.1 uncultured Desulfobacula sp. | reverse complement strand
AAATCTGTTTGTCTGCTTGCCTGCTTGTCAGTCAGATCTTAAGCGCCTTCCCTGTGAGCAGTTCATAGATTTGCGCATAGGTGTGGGATGTTCGTTTGATCACATTTTCGGGCAGATTCGGTCCCGGTGGTGTTTTATCCCAACCGGTCTTGGTGAGCCAGTCCCTGACAAATTGTTTGTCATAACTTTTCTGCCCTTTTCCAGGTGTATAGTCTTCAAGGGACCAGAATCTGGAGGAATCCGGGGTGAGCACCTCATCAATCAGCAGGATTTCACCATTATAAAGTCCGAATTCAAATTTTGTGTCCGCAATAATGATACCTTGTTCAAGGGCTTTTGCCGCGCATTGATTGTAAATTTTAAGGCTGAGGTCCTGCAATTTGCGGGTGTTTTCTTCACCGATAAGGTTCATTGTCTGATCAATACTGATATTGACATCATGGATTCCGACCTCGGCTTTTGTGGATGGGGTAAATAAAGGCTCGGCAAGTTTTTCAGACTCTTTCAGTCCTTTGGGCAACGGAATGCTGCAGACCTGTCCGCTTTCTTTGTAGGATTTCCATCCGGACCCGGAAATATATCCGCGGACAATGCATTCAATGGGAAAGGGTTCCGCTTTTTTGACCAGCATGCTGCGTTTATCGAGTGTTGACTTGTATTCTTTAAATTCAGTGGGATAGTCATCGACATCAGTTGTAATAATATGATTTTGAACGATCTCTTCAATCAGCTTAAACCAGTGAATGGACAATAGGTTGAGCACTATTCCCTTGTTCGGAATAAGATCGGGCAGTACCACATCAAAAGCGGACAGCCGGTCACTGGTCACCATTAAAAGTGCATCACCGGCGTCGTATATGTCTCTGACTTTACCCTGCCTGATGAGGGGAAGGGAGCTGTTTAATCCAAGGTTTTCCGAGTTCATAGGTTATCTCCATTAATAATAGTTGCCGTTTTCCACTTCTGAAATAGTTTCATCCAGTATGTCGACGACCTGGTCCATCTCCTGTTTTGAAATGGTGAGCGCCGGTCTTAGGGTGATGATATTGCCTTCGATGGTCTTAAATGCCAGACCTCTTTCCATGGCTTTGTACATGATGCTGTCGGCCGCTTCAACGGCCCGCTCTTTTGTTACAGGGTCCTTGACCAGATCGATTCCCATATGTAGCCCGACACCGGCGACATTGCCGATAAGCGGATGTTTTTCCTTGAGTTCTTCTAAACGGGACAGGGTATGGGCGCCGACCCTGGCGGCATTTTCCACAAGGTCGTTTTTTTCGATATAGTCTATTTCCGCCAGGGCGGCAGTGGCGCAAAGCGCATTTTTTTCGTGGGTATAGTGGCCGATGGAACGATTTTCAAGGTTGTCGAATTTGCCTTTGGTTACAATGCCGGCAAAGGGCAGAAGGCCGCCGCCCATTGATTTTCCCAGTACCAGGACATCCGGTGTGATAAAATGCTGACTGGCAAACATTTTTCCGGTTCTGCCGAACCCTTCGATGATTTCATCAAAGATAACCAGGGCACCGTGTTTTTCGCACAGCTCTTTTACCCCTTCCCAGAAGTTTTTGCTGGGCACCACTGGGGTGGCTGAAATGGGTTCGCCGATGATGGCTGCCACACCGGGCTCACGTTCAAAGATTGTTTTTATCTGGCGCAAGTATTCATTGTCCACCTCTTCCTGGCTTTTAAATCCCCAGGGATTTCGATAGTAGTTGGGGAATTCCACATGCATGGCACCCGGCATCATGGGGCCTATTCCCCCTTTGAAAAGTTCTTCCCCGCCAACGCTGGCCGCGGCAAAGCCGGCCCCGTGAAAAGAGTCCCAGAATGAGATGGTTTTAAAATGGCCGGTGACCTGTTTTGCCAGGGTGATGGCCATTTCAATGGCTTCCGAACCACCGGGGCAGAAAAGGGATTTGCAAAGCTCTCCCGGGGCAATTTCGGCAAGTTTTTGTGCAAGGTCAACAGCCTTGCTGTTTGTATACCGCCTGGGAGTGAATGTCAGCTGGGTGTCCAGTTGATCTTTTACGGCCTGAATGATCTCAGGATTATTGAACCCTGCGTTATGGACACCATTGCCGTGCATATCCATGTACTTGTTCCCGTCAATGTCCTCAATGTAGATGCCGTGTGCTTTTGACAATACATTCATCACAGGCGTGGACAGGTTCTGGTGTAAAAAATATGTATTGTCTCTTATGTAGATTGATTCAGCCTTTTCAGACAGATTTTTTTTCCAGTATTTTTGCCGGTTCAGGCCTGTGTTTACATCTCCCTGCTCACTTCCAAAACTGTCCGGTTTTAGTTCCTGCTGGTTCATTTTTTAACATCTCCCGATACTTAAAAATGGTTTTTGGTGTCCAATAAGGGTTTTTATTCAATTTCGGCGATGGACGCTTCAAGAATATCAAGGGCTTCATCCATCTGTTCTTTTGTGATGGTCAAAGGCGGAGTCAACGTCAGGATATTTCCCATGGTGATTTTAAAACTCAATCCTTTTGAAAGCGCACTGTACATAATAGCTTCAGCCTCGTCTATTGCTCTTTCTTTGGTTTGTCTGTCTTTAACAAGCTCTACCCCTAAAAACAGTCCCAGTCCCCTGACATCTCCGATAATCTTATGGCGCTCCATCATCTGTTTTAGCCGGTTCAGGGCATATTCTCCAAGGGTTGCGGCATGGTCAGCCAGATTATTGTTTTCAATAAAATCAAGGGTGGCCAGCGCTGCAGCGCATCCCACCGGACTTTTTTCATGGGTGTAATGGCCTAAAGCCCCATGGCCGGCCACATCCAGGCCTTCTCTTGCGATCAGGGCTGCCAGGGGAAAAACACCGCCGCCCAGCCCCTTGCCGATTACCACCATGTCCGGTATCACATCAAAATTCTGGAAAGTGAACATTTTTCCGGTTCTGCCGATGCAGTGGGGCACCTCATCAAAGATTAAAAGCGCGCCGTGTTTATCACAGGCCTCCCGTACAATCTTCCAGTATTCGGGTTTGGGAATATAGGGGGTACTGCGGATGGGTTCGGCAATAACAGCTGCCACATCCCCTTCCTTTTCCAGCATGTATTCGATATATCTGGCACAGGTCATGTTGCATTCGCCGTCCTGCTCGGAACAGCCGAATATGCACCGGTAATCATCCGGCGGCGGTGCGTGCTCCGTCCCCGGCATCATCGGGCCCATGTCCTGCCGGAATATGGCCTCACCGCCGATGGATATGGCATCAAGCGAGGCTCCGTGAAACGCATCCCACATGGAAATGGTTTTGTGACGGCCGGTGGCAACTCTGGCCAGTTTAAGGGCCATGCCGATAGCGCCGGTGCCCCCCGGGCAGAGCAGTATTTTACCAAGATCTCCAGGGGCCATTTCTGACAGCCTTTTGGCCAGCTCTACTGCGGTTTGGTTTGTGTAACGCCGGGTGCAGAACGGCAGTTCATCCAGTTGATTTTTCACGGCATTGATGACCTCAGGATTGGCAAACCCGACCTGGTGAACGTTGTTTCCGTGAAAATCCATATATCGTCTGCCTTGAAGATCTTCGACATAAATTTCGCCGCAGCTTTTCATGACATTCAGACAGGGAGTGGAAAGAGATTGTTTTAAAAAGTATTTTTTATCCTCATTTAATATATCAAAGGTTGCTTTATCCAAGTGGTCTTTCTGCCATTGAACCCTCTGGGCCGACAGATTGATATCACCTTCTGACCGGTGTAGCTTTGCCATCATTACCTCCTGGTATTTTAAACTTTGAATTTTTTAACCATATTTTTTAATTCGTCGGACAGACCGTTCAGATCCCGGGCCCGCTGTCTGACCTGGGAACTGTTGGTTGCAATTTTGGATGCAGCAACATTAACTTGTGCAATCTCACCGGCAATCTGGCCGGCCACTGAAGAGCTCTGGCTGATGTTTTCATTGATTTCTTCAAGTCCGGAAGAGGCATGGTTTACATTCCCGGCAATTTCTACGGTGGTGGCAGACTGCTCTTCAACTGCAGTGGCAATGGTGGTGACAATATGACTGACGGTGTTGATGGCGCTTAGGATGCTTTTTATCTGGGTGATGGTCCTGTCAGTCGATGTTTGAATCCTGTCGATTTTTCCTTTGATTTCCAGTGTTGCTCCTGCGGTCTGATCGGCAAGTTCTTTGATTTCTGCGGCCACCACGGCAAATCCTTTGCCGGCTTCGCCGGCCCTTGCCGCTTCAATGGTAGCATTTAATGCCAGAAGATTGGTCTGTTTCGAGATGTCGCTGATGGCCTGGGTGACATTGCCGATCTCTTTTGCCGAATGTCCCAGTGTTTCGACCTGTTGAAAGGTTTCTTCGGCTTTTGATACAATGTCCATGGTCTCCGTGTTTGCATGGGCTGAGTTCTGTGCAATTTCACCAACGGTTGCGGTCATCTCTTCTATGGAGGCAGCA
>CAZLTD010000085.1:0-20369 GCA_964562385.1 uncultured Desulfobacula sp. | reverse complement strand
TGTTTATATTGGCAGAAGCCTGGTCCATGGCATCGGAAACCGCCGCCATGTTGGCACTCATCTGTTCTGCCGCTGCCGCAGCGGTGTTGGATTTTTCAGAAGAGTGGTCGGATCCGGCTGATATCTGATCTGACAATGCCGCTAAATCAGAGGATGATAAAGACAGGGTTTCAACGCCATTTGCCAATCCTTTGAACATCGTGCCCAGATCGGTGACCATTTTGTTCATGGCATTTGTGAGTCTTTTCATTTCTCCCTGTGTTTTGATCTTTAATGTCTGGGTAAAATCACCTTCGGACATTATTTTTGAAAAATCTGTACATTTTTTTAACGGAATGGTTATTGAGCGGGTGATGACAAGCCCCAGAATAATCCCCAGTAAAAGACCTGCCAAGATAGCGATGGCTGTGATGGAATGTGCTTTCTTAATAACAAGAACTGCTTTTTTGCCTGTCTGCCGATTCATTGTTTCAGCTTCTTTTGCAACCAGTTCAACAGCAATGGCAGCATCTTTTGTGTTTTGTTCCAGCAGCTTTTTAATGGCTTCAGCTTTTTCAATCAGTTCAAGTTTTTGTTTGTGGGAATCAAACAGCTTGTTGTTCCCAATGGCTGTCTCTTTTAATGACGCAAATAATAGATTGATCTGCTGGATTTCGATCTTTTTTTCTTCAGTGTCGGTTTTTTCTTCCAGCAGTGTTATCAGCGACTCAATAGCGTCATACTGAGAAAGAAAATCGTCTTGGATTTTTAATAGAGCTTTGGAGTTGTCTTCAGATACGAGCTGGGCAGTTGTGGTTTGAAGGGATTTGATAATATTGACAAGTTTTAAGGCAGCCGCCACCTGGGGGTAATCCTGGTAGAAAACCTTTGAAAGCAGTTTGTACACATCAGAGACAGTGGCAATGCCGGATGCATCCAGTGTGTCTGCGTCTTCTTCCGCGTCTATCATTTTTTCTTCACTCGCAGCGGCAAGGGAATCAAGTTTTTCGGCAAGGTCGCGGCCGATAACGAAAAAGGCGGATCTGATTTCCCTGGAAAGTTTTTCTTTTTCTATGACGGCTTGGTGGATTTCGAACATGGTGCCGGCATTTTTCAGGAGTATGGATCTGTTTTTATCCGCTTGTTGTATATTATCAAGAAGGACCTTATCTGTTACGATGCTGTTCAATGTTCTAATGGCGTTTTCAATTTGCTGCGCCACTTTTTCACTGGTTTGAACAAGGGCATCAACCGTTTGGGGATCGGAACTTGTCAATACATCTTTGGCAACACCGTTATAACGGGCCATGCCGGCGATAAGGTCACCGGATGCATCAACGGTTGGCGTAACAATTGAGGTGATTTTAAGGAAAGTTTTATTTATCTTTTCAACAGAGTACCAGCCGACCCCACCAATAAAACTTGCTATCAGAACCATTATTGCAAAACTGATAAAGAGCTTTGACCCAATACCTAAATCAAGTTTTTTCACCTTCTTCCTCCTTACATCAGACCTGAGTAAGTAAGTGGTCCGGGTCCGAAAAGCAGTAAATAGTTGAATAAAAAACAATTTTACCGTCTGATGGTGTCCCAGGTGCCATTTAAAGTCAAAGTAATAATTATTATGATTTAGATAATATCTGGTTATGTACCAGTGTCAAGCGGGCTCTTGCAGTACTTTGTATGACTAAATATAATGAAAAACATAATATTAATTAGTTTGACTTATGATTTATTCCGGCTTTACCCTTATTCTCACAAAGACAATGAAAGAAAGGAGCAGGCATTGAAATGATGATTTTGATCTTATTGGGCGCCGGCGCTTATGTGGGGTGGAATATTGGGGCCAATGATACGGCAAATTGTGTCGGGACTTCGGTGGGGTGCGGATTGATATCCTACCGGCGGGCCGTGATTCTGGTTTCGGTGTTTGTTATCATTGGCGCCTTGATTGATGGGGGGCATGTCATGAAAACAGTGGGCAAAGGGATTATAAATCAGCCCCTTGATTACCTGGCCATCTTTGTTGCTCTGCTCTGTTCGGGTGTTTTTGTGACATTGGCTACCTTTTACAGGATCCCCACGTCAACATCCCAGGCAATCGTCGGTGGTGTCCTTGGGATCGGCCTTGCAACCGGGGCACAGATACAATACTCTAAACTTATCACCATTGCTGAAAGCTGGGTGCTCTGCCCGATACTTGTGCTGGGACTTGCCTATGGGTTGTATTTCCTTTTAACCCAGGTTATCAAGCGGTTGCGGGTGGGAGCGCTGCTGATCCAGAACGCCCTGGGGTGGCTTTCAATTTTATCGGCTTGTTATCTGGCTTATTCCATGGGGGCAAATAATGCCGGGAACGCAGTGGGTCCCATTGCAAACCTCGGGATAATTGATCCAAAGGTATTGCTTGCCATTGGCGGTGTGTCGATTGCAATCGGTGCCATTACATATGGGAAAAAAGTGGCGGATACGGTTGGCAAGGGGATTACACCTTTAGATATACCCGGGGCGTTTATTGCCCAGGTATCCTCGGCATTTGGCATGCATCTGTTCTCACTTATGGGTATCCCGGTATCCACATCTTCGGCTATTGTCGGGGCTGTGGTCGGGGTCGGGCTTGTCAAGGGGGCAAAGTCAATCAGTAAGAAAACCATAATGACCATCCTGGCTGGATGGGTACTGACACCCACTTTTGCGGCCGTTACATCGTTTGTGATGTACAGGTTGCTGAAAAGGTTTTTGTTTTAAGGCTTCTATTATTTAAATGTATATTAATATAATGTGGTGAGGGGGGAGTATGATCCTTTTTAAGAAAGAAAAAGAAGTCCTCGAGCTTATTGAAAAACATGCTGACAAAGTGGAGGAGTGTATGTTAACTTCGCTTAGTACGCTTGAAGCTTACCTGGATGACGATATTGCCAGTGCAAAAAAACTGGCCCGTCAGACAGACAACCTGGAGGCCCAGGCAGACCTTATCCGGCATGAGGTCCGGGACAGGCTCTACGGAGGAGCCTATATGCCATTATTAAGGGAAGATGTGTATAAGCTTGTGGAAAGCCTTGATATGGTGGCCAATGCAGCGGAAAAATGCTGTGATGCCTTTTTAAATCAGCGCCCGGTTATTCCTGATTCGATGAAGCGGGACTTTTTAACCATTATTACGGTGTCCACAGGCGTTATCAAACCGCTTAAGCATTCTCTTTTGTGTTATTTAAAGGGGTTGTGCCCGATCGAGGTTTCCCGTCAGCATGCCAAAGATGTCGGGATGATCGAATCAAAGGCAGACAGCCTGGATTGGGATCTGACAAAGAAAATATTTTCTTCTGACCTGAGACACAGTCACAAACTGCATTTGAAAATCTGCGTGGAGCATATTGTAGATTTGACGGACAAGGCCGAATATGCGGCTGATCACCTGGAGCTTGTTGCTTTAAAGGCAATGATTTGATTAATTATGACTAATTGTAATGAAATATATAATAATTATTAGTTTGATTTATAGATCAAAAATTGATTAGTAATTTAATAAACAAGGTTCAGTTGCTAATTTTAAATAATTTAATTTCGGAGCAATTATTTATGGTTTTATTTCAGCAGCATATGAGAAATTTCCAAATCAAAGGAGGTACCAAAACCAATCATAATTATTATCAGGGTGTAAATTGCGGCCTGGTCTTTAACACTCCAGGGAAATCAATGTTTTTTAGAGAGGAGAAATTTAAAATGAAGCACAAAGCTTTTATTACTGTTTTAATAACAGTGTTCGTTATGCTCGCCACTTCGATCGGCAATGTCTGGGCAAAAGATTCCATCAGTGCCTATATGGGATTTTCAAGGGAAGTCAATGAAGCACTTGCAAAGCAAATTGAGGATAAACTCGGTATTGAAGTAAAAAATATTACCCTGTCCTGGGGAGAAATCTGGGCCAGGTTGAAAACTGAGTCCCCAAGATTTAATGCAGACATGGTTCTCTCATTTGGTGCTTCCGAAGCGATTAACGGGGCTAAAAAAGGCTATTATGAGAAATATCAGTCTCCGGGCTGGGATGGTATTGATACCGCATTTAAATCAAAAGACGGGTCATACCACGCCCTTGGTACATTCTCATTTCTCCTTCTAACCAATACTGAAAAATTTAAAGAATTGGGTTTAGAAGTACCAAAGAGCTATCAAGATCTTCTCGATCCAAAATGGAAGGGACAGATTGTCATTCCTTCCCCGAGGACATCAGGAACAGCTTTTATGATCAACTACTCTTTTTTACAGCTTTACGGCGAAAAGGCCGGCTGGGAATATCTTGAAAAACTGAATGAAAATGTGGCGTTTTATACAAAAAGCGGTAATGCACCAACAGAACTTGTGGGCAGAGGGGAATACCTGCTGGGACTTGGTGCTGATGAGAATGTCTTGAAAAGAATGAAAGACGGATATCCTTTAAAGTGGTCTGTCCCTGCAGAGGGCGTTGGATTTGAAGGTAATTATTGTACTATTTTAAAGGGAACCAAAAAGTTGGCCCTTGCTAAAAAAGTCATGGATTATCTCGGATCTGAAGAGATTAGTAAGTTTTTAGGCTCCATGGGTTATATTCCACCGCGTTCCGGCAGCAGCAGTGCACTGTACGGAGATGTCCAGCCTAAGTTCATTGATCTTGACCATGCATGGGCCGTTAAAAACAAACGAAAAATTGTTAAACAGTGGAAAAGCAAGTTTCTCATGAAAGAGACTGCCAAAGCAAGAAAAGTGGGCGATGAAAAAGAGAAAAAGGCCGCAGCACAGGAATAGTACAATAAAATTTTTGTGTGGTCTGATTGAAATAATTTAATAGAATAGAAGGAATCAGGTGATGGCAGAAGCAGTTATTGGTCATGCTCAGCGGAGCCTCTGGTACAAAGTAAGAATATTTGTTAATTCTCATTTAGTTAATATTTTCGCAGGAGGTTTGTTTGCGCTTCTTGCCATCTTCCTGGCTTTTCCCCTTGTCATGGTTTTTATCAAAAGCCTCTGGGGGGATGACGGTTTTACATTTAGCTTTTATCAGGAATTTTTTTCCTATAATTTTTATTATTGGTCATTTTTAAATACTATGATTTTGGGGCTGTCATGTATGGCGATTCTGGTTGTAGTGGGATTTTGCTTTGCCTATATGACCACAAGGGGGCCGGGTTGGATGCGAAAGCCCCTAAGAATCTGTGCCTTAATGCCCCTTTGTGCACCACCCTATATTTTTTCCATATCTTTAATTACACTTTTCGGGCGAAACGGGATTATTAATAATTTCTTTGGTATGGATTTAAATATCTACAGCTGGTTAGGTGTGATCGTGGCCCAGTGTCTGGCATTTCTTCCGCTATCATTTATGATGATAGAAAATGTGTTAAATTCCCAGAATCCTTCCCTGGAAGAGAGTGCCTCGGATATGGGCGCCTCAGAATTTACCATTATCCGTTCCATCACAATTCCCCTTGCTGCACCCGGTGTTCTCAAAGCTGCGCTTCTCGTATTTGTCATGGCCATTGCTGAGTTTGGTAATCCCGCGATTTTAGGTGGCAGAATACCCTTCCTGGCTCCGGATACCTATCTTATGATCACGGGAGAAGGGGATTTTAACATGGCATCCGTACTCTCTGTCGTATTGATGGTACCCTGTATTATTATCTTTATTCTTCACAATTATATCCTAAAGGGAAAGGGCTATACCACCATTGTTGGTAAGCCTACAGCAGTTGATCCCAAAGAGATGACCCCGGTGATCAAGTATTCAATCCTCGCAGTTATTGTACCGGTGGCTACCATGGTAGTATTGTGTTTTGCCGTTATTGTTCTCGGTGCTTTTGTAAAAATAGTCGGCGTGGACAATACCTTTGTCATCAGTCATATTCTGAACACACAATCAAATACAGCAATATGGAACAGCGTTAAACTATCTCTCATGGCAGGTCTTTTTGGTGCGGTTGTAGGGACACTTTTGGCTTATGTTATCATGCGGGGCAAGTTCCATGGCCGGAAAATAATGGAAATGCTGGCCTTGTCCGGTTTTGCACTTCCCGGCACGGTAATCGGTGTTGGATATATTATGGCCTTTAACAAGCCCCCGTTTCTCCTGGCCGGAACCATCTGGATACTGATATTAAACTGTGCTTTCAGGTTTTTGGCAGTCGGTGTTGAGGCAGGTATCAGTAAACTGCATCAAATCAGTATCGAAATTGAAGAGGCCTCTGCCGATCTGGGTGCAGACTTTATCACCATCTTTTTTAAGGTGATTCTCCCTATTATGTTCTCAGCCTTTATCGCAGGCTTTATTTATACGTTTATGACCACCATGATGTCTTTAAGTTCTGTTATATTCCTGGTAACACCAGGTTTTGATCTGGCAGCAGTTTATATATATCTCACGGCCCAATTGGGCGAGTTGGGGCTGGCATCAGCTGCAACTGTTAAAATGATACTAATTGTTCTTGTCTGTTTTGCATCTCTTAAGCTGCTTGCGAAAAAAACCGGACTGGATGTAATTAAATAATAAGGAGTATAGTTGAAATGGGTAACAACGAAACACCAATGCTGGAACTTGTGGATGTCCACAAAAGTTTTGGAGATGTCAAAGTTTTAAAAGGAATATCAGCCTCTATTAAAAAAGGGGAGCTGTTAACTTTTGTCGGACCCAGTGGATGCGGTAAAACAACTCTTTTAAGAATTATAGGCGGATTTACACCGATTACTTCTGGCAAGATCATCCTGGATGGTGAAGATATTGCTGCACTTCCCCCGAACATGCGGGACACGAAAATGGTTTTCCAGAGTTATGCGCTCTTTCCCCATATGAATGTAAGAAAAAATATCGGGTTTGGATTGAAGCTGCAGAAGATGCCACAAAATAAAATTGATGATCGAGTGGAAAAACTTCTTGCTCTGGTTCACATGGATGGTCTGGGAGGTCGAACCATTGATCGGATCAGTGGTGGACAGCAACAACGTGTTGCCCTGGCGCGCTCCCTGGCTCTGGAACCCAAGGTGCTTCTCCTGGATGAACCCCTATCAAATCTGGATGCAAATCTTCGCGTAGTCATGCGTGAAGAGATAAGAAATATTCAGGAACGACTCGGTATTACAACCATATTTGTTACCCATGACCAGTATGAAGCCATGAGTATTTCTGACAGACTTCTTGTTTTAAGTGACGGGATAATTCAACAGATCGGTAGTCCTGATGATATCTATGAAACGCCTGCAAACCGGTTTATTGCCGAATTTGTGGGGTATGTAAATTTTCTTGAAGGCAGCATTGAAGGAAATGATGATGATTCCGGGTTGCTCCATGTATCCACGGAATATGGAGATATATCTTTAAACAAGGAAAATGCCAAGGATCTTGAAAAAGGCGATGAAGTGTTTCTGGTGATTCGACCTGAAAGTGTTTCGCTTTTTCCGTCAGATGCAGAAGATATGCCCAATATGCTTACAGGCAAGATCCAACATTCCATGTATGCAGGCAATCTTGTTAAATATACAATAAAATGCGGTGACCGGGAAATTCATATTGATCAATACAATCCCAAGGATGCTATCAAGTTCAAGCGCGGGGATACCATAAAGTTCACCATCCCTCGAACAGTTCATGCGCTGCCTAAAAACGCATAAAATTAAGGAAGATAAGTTAAGGTGCCGTCATGAATAACCTTGCATTGGATCCCTTTAAAGTTGCACAGGTGTCGGACTGGGAATCGGCTTCCCATGCCATGAACCTGAACGATAAGACGCATACGAATCTTATTAAAGCATACCGGCTTTTTAAAAGGATGATGGATTATCCTGACATGATGTCCCAGATGCGGGCTGTCTTTCTGGAAGCACTTGAGAAAGAGAGTAACACCAGTCGGGATACGGTCCGGCACCAGGCGCTGCGTATCCTAAAGCGTTCAGGATCCGATGATCCTGATGAGAGCGCCATACATGAGATTATCGATGTGCTGATAGACTTCAGGTTCAGCACATCGTTTTCTCCTGCCAAAATAGAGAGCCATATCAATTTTGCCAGAAAACAGGCGCAATTCTCCAGGCTGGTTCATGTGATCAATCAAGAGGGCGCCACATACGGGAAGATTAAAAAAGAACTTCTTCGTTTTTGTGATATTCCCGAAGGGGAAATCTATATACCGTCCTGTGAGGCTGAAGGGGCAAGGGTCGGTCTTATTAATTATTTTATTTCCTGCCAGGTTCCTTTTAACTCTGTTGCCAAGCAGCATATCACTATCCGGGATATCGGGGAGATTGCACGAAGTATCGTCAGGACCAATCGCCGTCCCGGAAAAATAGGGGGCAAATCAGCCGGTATGGTTCTCGCCCACAAAATTCTGGTTCCCCGATTGGAAAAAAGAGATCCTGAATTGGAAAAATATATCAGGATACCGGAGTCGTGGTATATTAACACCGGCGTTTTTTCGGATTTTATTGCGAGAAATAAACTCTACCATCTGCATGCCCAGAAATATAAAGCCCCTGAAAATATCGAAAAAGATTACGGCAAGATGTCAGATATTTTTAAAAAGGCTACATTTTCGTGTGAAGTGATGGAAAAGTTTAGAACGCTGTTGGTCCAGATCGGTGAACATCCCATTGTATTGCGGTCATCAAGCCTTCTGGAAAATAATTTCAAGGTTGCTTTGCCAGGAAAGTATGACTCTGTGTTTCTGGCAAATCAGGGAGACATTGACACACGGCTCAAAGAATTTGTAACAGGGTTGAAAAAAGTCCATATGAGTACGTACGGGCCGGCCCCCCTGATTTACCGAAAAGATAATAACCTTCTTGATTTTGATGAAAAAATGAGTGTTCTTGTCCAGAAGGTGGTCGGGCGGCAGTTCGGAAAATATTTTTTCCCCTTTGTATCGGGCGTCGGGCATTCGTACAGCTCGTATTCCTGGACTCCTCAAATCAATAAAAATGAGGGCTTGATGCGTTTGGTAATGGGATTGGGGACTCGGGCTGTGGACCGCGTAGGGGAAGATTGTCCCCGGATGGTTCACCTGGGTAACCTGAAACTTCGCCCTGAAACAACTGCGGATAAAATTGAGAAGTATTCACAAAAAATTGTGGATGTGCTGAACCTTGAGACCGGAAAGATTGAATCTAAATCGTTTATAGCGCTTATGTCTGAAATCGATCATCCTGATCTGTTCTTTGCCGCTTCAGAAAATCAGTACGGAAATATTTCCACGCCTGTATTCAAAGATAACACCATAAGTATAAACCGTTCCTGTATAACATTTGACAATTTGCTTTCTAAAACCTGTTTGCCGAAATTAATGACAAAGGTATTGAAAAAACTTGATCAGGCCTATGGGTGTCCGGTGGATGTGGAGTTTGTGTGGGATGGAGACCATCTTTTCATCGTTCAATGCAAACCTTTGGCTACGGCCAAGACCTGCAATGAAAATGCAGATATATCAGAGGATATGTATAAAGGGCTTTTATTCTTTAAAAATGGCCGGGTGGTTTCAGCAGGAAGTCTCCGGGATCTTGAATACCTGGTCTATGTAAACCCTGAAATGTATGAAAGCCTCTCATCCTCTGAAGATAAAAAAGAAATCAGCAGGGTTGTAAGCCGTATTAATCGTAAAATGGCGGGTAAACCTTACGCACTTTTCGGTCCTGGTCGATGGGGGAGCTGTGATGCTGACTTCGGGGTAGGTGTGGGGTACGCAGATATCAACAATGCAAGTGTTATTGGGGAAGTGGGATCCGGATTAAATGATTCGATTTGTGAGGTGTCTTACGGGACTCATTTTTTCACAGACCTGCTGGAATCCGGTATTATGCATGTCTCCTTTGCCCCGGGTGAAAAGGACTGCTTTTTCCAGGATAGAGTGATCTTAAACTCCCAGAATCATCTTGCTTCCTTTGTGCCGGATGACACCTCCTGGGAATCGGTTGTTCATCTTATTCACATTCCATCCTGCCTCAATGGCATGAAACTTCAGATTGTCCAGGACAGCAGGCAGCAAAAGGGAATCGGGTTCTTCTGTTAGCCCTGAAATCTCGTGAAATATTCTTCCTTAGAGGGTGTACTCAAACACTGTTAACAGCTGCAAAAATAAAATCAAAACCCCAGTGTTGTCAGGCAAACCGTATCGTTTAACAATCGCTGATACGGTTTGCCTGTAAGTTACACGGCTTTTTTGCTGAACATCTTATGATATTCAATGATATCTTCAATTGTCAGGACAGGCAGACTGTTTTTTTCCGCAAACTCGATGATTTGAGGAAGCCTTGCCATGGTTCCATCACGGTTGGTCAGTTCACAAAGAACACCGCAGGGTTTTAAACCTGCCAGACGCATGAGATCGACCGTGGCTTCGGTATGACCGGCTCGTTCCATCACCCCCCCCCGGCATCGCTTTCAAAGGAAAGACATGGCCCGGACTGTGCAGGTCTTTAGGGCATGCATTGTCGGCAGTCGCGGCGTGGATGGTGGCAACTCTGTCATGTGCGGAGACCCCGGTGGTGACACCCTGGGCAGCCTCTATGGAAATGGTGAAGGCTGTCTGGTAGTGGCTGGAATTATGTTTGACCATCATGGGCAGATCAAGGGATGAAATTTTTTCATCAGTCAGGCACAGACAGACAATGCCGCTGCATTCACGTATCATCATCGCCATCTGTTCGTCGGTAATAGACTGGGCAGCAAAGATGAGATCCCCTTCATTCTCTCTGTTCTCATCATCTGTGACCAGGACCCCTTGACCCTGTTGAAGCGCTTGAAGCGCCAATTGTACCCTTTTAATCGGGTCTCCAAATCGAGCTAAAAGACTCTGATTCATGGTAATTCTCCTTACAATAATCTGTTTGTTTTCATGAATCAGGGCGCAGGCAAAGAATACCAAGGCGATTATTCAAGATTTTCACACAAGTGAAGATAATAAAAAAAATGCCTGGCGTTATTCTCTTCCATCCGGACTATAACCGTCGGCTCTGGATTTGCACCAGATCAGCTGACCTTCATTAAGGTTAATGAAGCGCTCGCGGGCTTCCCGGAGTGACCCGGTATACCGCCGGTGGGGAATTTCACCCCGCCCTGAGAATAAATATTCAACTGCGGCTCTTTATATTAGCTATGGTACTCGCAAGTCAACCTAATAAATCTCATACATGATATAATTATTTATTATATGGAAGAATTTAAACGAAGGTGCCTGATATGGATTGCTTTTTTATCAGGCGAATAGCAGAAGACTTAAGGCCATGACGATCATGCCTGCGATCAGGCCGTAAATGGCCAGGTGGTGCTCCCCATATTTTTCCGCAGTGGGCAAAAGCTCATCCAAAGAGATAAAAACCATAATTCCGGCAACACTGGCGAAAAGCAGACCAAAGGTAATATCGTTAAAATATTTATAGAACAGGCCGTATCCCACAAGCGCTCCGATGGGTTCTGATAGACCGGAGGCAAAAGAGTAAAAGAAGGCTTTTTTCTTGCTGCCGGTGGCATAATACAACGGAACCGAAACGGCAATGCCCTCAGGGATGTTGTGGATGGCAATGGCCACGGCAATGCTGATACCAAGCGTTGGATCGGCAAGGGCACTGGTGAAGGTGGCAAGACCTTCCGGGAAGTTATGAATGGCAATGGCCAGGGCGGAGAACATTCCCATTCGCAACAGCTGTTTCTTTTTTACCTGTGCCTCATCCATATCCTCAATGCCGCGAATCTCATGGGGGTTTTCAAAGGAGGGAACCAGTTTATCAATGATGGCGATTATAAAAAGACCTGTAAAAAATGCAAGCGTGGTCCACCAATAGCCCTTGGTCGCACCCAGTGCCGCTTCCAGGGAATCGCGTGCCTTAACAAATATTTCAATAAACGATACATAAATCATGACCCCTGCGGAAAATCCCAGGGCGAGTGATAAAAATTTGGTATTTGTTTTTTTTGCGAAAAAGGCCATGGCACTTCCCACGCCCGTGGCAAGTCCTGCGAAAACGGTTAACCCAAACGCAAACAGAACAGAATTGGTTTCCATCTTTTTTCCTCCGATGTAACAATAAGAATGAATAGAATAATTGTCTGGACACAACCAAAATTAATTATAGAGGAACCGAGCTCCCGGGTCAATTGCCAATAAATAATTCAGAAAACATAAATAAAATTCCGTGATACGTTGTTTTCTATTACATGTGGGAGTGAGAATATACCCCCTGGATCCTCCCACGTAAATGATGACAGCGATGGCCTTGTTTTTTTGGGGGAAAGGGGCTAAATTCCATTAGTTAACCATATTGGAGAAAAAAATGGACAATACCGACAAACGATACCAGGATTATCTTGCAATTCTAAACGAAGAGCTCGTCCCGGCAATGGGGTGCACCGAGCCCATTGCCCTTGCCTATGCCGCTGCAAAAGCACGGGAAGTACTGGCTCAGCGACCTGATCGTGTCCTGATCGAAGCCAGTGATAACATCATTAAAAATGTTAAAAGTGTTGTGGTACCCAACACAGGTAATTTGCGGGGTATTGAAGCGTCTGCGGTTGCAGGGATTGTGGCAGGGGATGCTGCCAAAGTTCTGGAAGTCATTGCAGATGTAAACGATGATCAGCGAAAAAGAATCAAAGCCTTTCTTGAAGACAAACAGATTGTTGTCACAAAATCAAAAAGCGATCTGATATTCCATATAAAGGTTACGGTGTTCAGCAAAAAATCAAAAGCATCTGTGACCCTTTCACACTTCCATACCAATGTCGTGTTGATCACCAGAGATGATGATATTATCTATCAGAATCAGGATTGTGATGAAATTGATACCACAAGTCTGACAGACCGTTCATTTATGAATGTAAAAGATATCCTTGATTTTGCGGACTGTGTTGATATCTCAGAAGTTGAAACGCTACTAAGCCGTCAGGTCGATTATAATACAAAAATTGCAGAACAGGGAATTAAAGGGGACTGGGGCGCAAATATCGGCTCTGTGCTTCTTGAAACATGGGGAGATGATATAAAGAACCGGGCAAAGGCTATGGCTGCGGCAGGTTCAGATGCCAGGATGAGCGGGTGCGAACTGCCGGTGGTGATCGTATCAGGGTCAGGTAACCAGGGGATTACCGCATCGGTTCCGGTCATTGAATATGCAAAAGCACTGGATGTTGACAAAGAAACACTGTTCAGGGCGCTTGTGGTCTCCAACCTTGTCACCATTCATCAGAAAACCGGGATCGGCAGATTGTCCGCCTATTGCGGTGCCGTGAGCGCCGGTGTAGGCGCTGGCGCCGGTATCGCCCGGCTGCACGGCGGGGGATATCCCCAGGTGGCCCATACGATTGTCAATGCATTGGCCACGGTATCCGGTATTATCTGCGACGGTGCAAAGCCGTCCTGTGCCGCCAAAATAGCCTCTGCCGTTGAAGCGGCCATTTTAGGGTATCACATGTATGAAAAAGGCCAGCAGTTTTACGGTGGTGAGGGCATCGTCAAAAAAGGGGTTGAAAACACAATCGCAAACATCGGCCGTCTCGGGCGTGAGGGCATGCGCGAAACCGATAAGGAGATTATCCGAATGATGCTGGGAGATAAGACAGAGTAGACAACTATTTTATTGTAAAATCAGATGTTTTATCAAGTTGTCTATGACCGGAATTGAACGGTTTTAAACCACCACAATTATCCTGGAGCTCCCTTGTTGACTGTAACTTCAAAGGTCCACGTTTGAAATCTGTTGAGGGTCTGTGGGAATATACTATTGAAATTTATTTGGCCCCTTCATCAATGGAATAATTTAAGATCTTGGATTTTCGTAATTTCATTTCAACGATTGTCCGGTACTTCATATTATTCTCGACCAGGCTCATCATTTCTCTGTCAATATTCACCGAATCCAGGTGGTAAATATCAACTTCTTCACTGTTTTCCCCATGCATTGAAGATGATGGGTTATCGTCATTCGGAGATAGGTGTTTTGCGTGGGTCTTATCCACATAGTCTGGTTCTTTTTCCTGCATCACCCGTTTGAGTGTTTTGTTAAAATCCAGATCTGATGGTTTATACCCAATGGTGTCCATGTTTGCGATATTACCGGAAATCAGATTGTGGCGTCTTGCAGAGACATCAAGGGCTTTACCGATTACTTTGGATGTATAGCCGAAAATTCTTGATTCTGTCATGGTTCCTCCCGTTACCGTAGTGACCAAGTGTGAATTTGTGGTCGAAGCTGTTTGTATCTATATTGAATTATTAGCAATTTATGTGCCGATGGTCACTGTGTTACGTTTTGTTTTGGTTTTGTAAATCTGTTCACCGGGAAAAACGGAGCCGGTCTGCCCGGCCAGGGCGTTTTCCGGGCCCTGGTGCCAAAGAGAATGATTGATGCGTCAACAGGATAAAAATGTTTTTTTATATTTGAGGCCTGGCGAAAATGTCATCATTTTGACACAATTGCCTTTAAGACCTGATAACCCTCGACTTTGCTTTAACGGTCATCTTGTGTGTTCGTACCGGTTCCGGGTCAAAGGATGCGTTACCTGATGAAAATTTTCCTTTCAAGGCTTTGAAGGCTCCCAGGCATACTGAAAAGGCAAGTACGCTGCGGGGCTTGAAGGTGACCCGCCACAGCCCTCCGTGGTTGGCATTTTTCATGAACAATTCAAAGGGGTGAGAAAGGACTGTCTCAGGATTGGCAGCAGAACTTTTGTCATTCAGGTCACAGATTAATGCGGCGGCCATCATGGCACCGGTGGTCTCACTTTTAAACGCTTCTGCTTTAAAATGGGCAAGGCCGGCATAGCCGGCTGCCAGCAGCCAGTTTTTGAACACGGACCGGGTTGTGGTGGCAGGTGCTACATTCCCGGATACCCGGATACCCTTATCCCTGGCGGTAAGACCACGCCATTTTTGAATATTTTTAGCCAGGATATACCCGGGCCCCTGTTGGATAATCATATTATCCGAGAGGCCGTAGGTTTTGTTTTTATCGGTTTTTATAAGGGTGTCATTGTGGGGCGTAAACATCTTACCAAAACTTAAGAAACGGGCCACGGAATAGAAAAATGAGAGATAGGTCTGGTTTTGCCGCTTTGATCTGGAAGCCTCTACTACGCTTTTGGGTACGGCATAAGAATCGCTTGGGGTCAGATAAAAGGCAATGTTAATATCATCCCGTTTGGCGGTGATGTTTTTGATAATGGCATCCATGGCCATGGCGATCCGCACGTGCACAGCCCCATCTGCATAGGCATAGGCACCAATGGTCATAGGACGCTTCATCCCCAGAAGCCAGGTCCTGATTTCAGGCGCATCGCAGGCCAGATCCGAACCGGCAAGGGCAGCCAGTTGCTCATCGCTCAGGGTCGGATCAAAGGTTTTTTTTATCGGCATGATCAGTTTGCCTGCAGACTGGCGGGCAATTCGTATCAGGCGTTCCCAGATCGCAGGCCGGGGCAGGTCAACTGCAACCACTGTAGCGCCCAGGTCCAGAAGGGTTTTAAAAGGCGCTATTTCAGAACCGGCCCCCAGCAGAACAAAGGTGCGGCCGGACAGGTTCGACCATGTCTTGTGATGGGCCACATTCTTAAGGGACCTGGCAAATGACGGTTCGAAAATTCCATTTTGTTCCCAGGCATCTGTCTGCCGGATCAGGCTGTCTTGGGAAAGTGTTCTGTTCTTATATGGCAGACTGAAGCAGGGACTTCCTTTCGGTGGCCGGCCGCCGTTGATAACAGCGGTAAAAAATTTAACGTCGGTAAAGGTTTCCATGGCCCTGTTAATGCTCATTTCAGTTTCTTTACGGACAAAACAAAGGGTCTGATATGCTTCATCAAGGCCCTTTTGGGCAATTGTCAGGCAGGCTTTTGAAGATTTAATTCCAACTGCATTTATCCGGTTAATGTAACCCGGATATTTTTTGCGCCATTTTTTTTCGTCCAAAATCTTTTGGGCAAGTACGGGGTTGATATCGGCAACGCTGGCGGCCAGTATTTTTTTTACGGCTGCGGTAGAACTTCTTTTCCCTTTTATATTTTCAGGGAAAACAATCCCCTGTACCGGCCTGGCTGTCTTTTTTCCTTTCTTCGGCATGGTGCCTCCTTGACAAGATCTTGCGACATCTAATATGGTTGTTCATATTACTATCATGAATGGTTGCAATAGCTGTTTTCTTGCGGTATCAATTATTTTGCTCCTGGTATCAAATTTAAAAAAAATGGGCCGGTATTAAAGATATGAGAAGATTGATGCAGAGTCTGGGTTTAAAACGGGGTGCGTCACGCCATGACAACTGAACCGACCATTGCAGGCTCCACCCTTTTGTCGGCGTTTACCGCACTGGCAGAAGCCGGTATTGATGAAGCTAAACTTGAAATGCAGGCAGGCCTGGCAAAGGAAGCGCTTGAGGACCCGGATAGACGAATCCCGGTGACCGTCTGGAACCGGTTTCTTGAAAAGGGCCGGATCTGGTCAAATGATCCCGCTTTTGCACTTCATCTGGGGGAACGGATCAGCCATTCCCGCATGAGCGTGGTGGGGCATGTTGTGTTCAACAGCCGGACGGCAGGAGATGGCATCCGGCAGTATATCCGGTTTATCAAACTTGCCAGTGAAGGGGATCATGTGGCGCTTGAAGAACAGGGCGACAGTGTGGCAGTGGTCTATACCACAGAGGATAAAACCTTTGCCTCTCCCCTTGCCATGGAACGGAACTTTTCCCTGGCCGTCAGCCGGCTGCGGCGCTACACCAATACGGACATCTCACCGGTGCAGGTGGAATTCCAACATTCGCCGCCGGAATATATTGATGAGTACCAGCGGGTTTTTCAATCAAAAATATTGTTCAACCGGGACAAGAACCGGCTGATATTTCATAAATCCGCCCTGGATCTTAAACTGGGTAAACGTAGTGCACATCTCTATTCCGGATTGGTAAACTATGCAGAGATCCTTTTGGGGAAGTTATTGCGCCGCAGGCCTGTCACCCGGAAAGCACGTCAATGGATTGTGAAATTTTTATCAGACGGCGATATCGATATAGAGATCGTAGCCGGCAGAATGCATATGAGTCGTCAGACACTCTACAGGAAGCTTAAAAAAGAGGGGACCAGTTTTAAAGAGCTCCTGGATGATACCCGCAAATCCCGGGCCAAAAAATATTTAGACCAGAACGATCATTCCATATCCGAGATTGCATTTTTCTTAGGATTTTCTCAGATCAGCTCTTTTAACAGGGCCTTTAACCGGTGGTATGGTAAAAATCCGAGCGAGTTCAGAAAAACTATAAGGGGATAAGATAAAAGGAGATAAACGTATGACTATTTTAACCCATCATGATATCGACACAGAACTGTGCGGACCGCCTGGAAACAAAAAACATAATTCTCAAACACAAAATCAAGAACCATTAACTATATTAATCAGCTCCAGCTTCATCTAACACTTCACGTATTTTTTGAGCAAGATCCTTAATAATAATCGGTTTTAATAAAAGTCCCTTAATACCAAGAAATGCCGCCTTTTCTTCAGACATGGATTCACTGAACCCTGTGCAGAGCAATATCGGTATATCAGGGCGCACTTTAACCAACTCAACAGATAGTTTATCTCCGGACATATTTGGCATTGCCATATCGGTGATGGCCAGGTCAAAACTGTTTGGATTTTGGCGGAATACATCAAGGGCTTCAAGACCGCTACTACATGAAAAGACCTGATATCCCAAATGCTCCAGCACCACCCTTTCTATATGAAGAACCGATTCTTCATCATCCACAAGAAGTATGTGTTCAGTGCCACCCTTGATTGGTGCTTCTATACTAGTCGCTTGTTGTTCTCTCACTACCGTTGCTATTGGATGATATACATGAAATTGTGTCCCTTTGCCAGGTTCATTATTAACTATAATTTCACCATTCATGTTCTTTACTATCCCATGAACCACTGAAAGCCCCATTCCAGTGCCCTTACCAGGCTCTTTGGTAGTAAAAAACGGATCAAAAATTTTATTTATTACGTTTTCATCTATACCAACCCCTGTATCAGCTACTGTCAAACAAGCATAAATTCCCGGTACCATATTCGAAGTTACTATGTCGGACTCGCCTAATTCGACCTCGGTGAGGCTTATTTTCAATTCTCCGCCTGTCTCTTCCATGGCGTGATATGCATTGGTAGCAAGATTCATTACAATCTGGTGGATTTGTGTGGGATCAGCCTCGATCATACCGCAGTTGGGACTGATATCCTGTAGGATTTCGATTGTTGTGGGGATTGTAGACCGGATTAGTTTTAATGCATCCTTAATGATCGGTTGCATTTTCATCAGCTTTAACTCACCATCTTCTTGGCGAGAAAATGTAAGGATTTGTTTTACTAATTCTTTTGCTCTCAAAGCGCTGGTATAAATCTCGTTAATAGTATTTCTAACTGGACTGTCTTCCTGTGTGTCCATTAAGACCATCTCGGCATGACCGATAATGGGGAATAAAATATTGTTGAAATCATGGGCAATCCCACCGGCAAGGGTTCCGATGGATTCCATTTTTTGGGACTGGCGTAATTGTCTTTCAATTTCCAAATCATGCGTGACATCCCTTGCAATGCCAATCACAGCGTTGTGATCTAATGGGACTGTACTAAGCTTGGCAATCCTGTTTGTATTATCAGGTCTGAGATATGTCACTGTTCCCAAATCTTTATTTTCACAAGATTCTGCAATAGTTTGGAGTCTTAGATTAGCATTTTCAGGTGCGACATCATTGGTATTAAGCTGCTTTAATTCGTTGATTGTATGACCGGTAAGTTCTTCTGCTGCTTTATTTGCATCCAAGTAACGGCCAGTAATTTTATCTACAATAAAGATGGCGTCATTTGTCTTTTCAAACAGGGTTCTGTATTTTTTTTCGCTTTTTTTCAAATTATCTTCAATAATTTTTCTTTGATTGTTTTCAATAATTAGCGCCTCCCCCTGTTGTTTAATGGTTGAAAAAGCGAGAGAATATTTCTGGGCAATTAAAAAAGCTTGTGCAAATAAAAATGAAAACAATCCAAACGGAATCAAAATTCCGTTAAATAACATATCATTTACAACGGTAGCTAAAAGTATAACAAAACCAATTAAAAAAATTTTTGCACCTTGCCTTTTGTTTTTAATAGCTTTTGCTAATACGAGTGTGCCATAAATTGCAAGGCAGATAGTGAATATCCGAAATATCGGCAGGGACATGGTAAACCAGCTTGATGGAAAAAACAGCACAAAAGCAGAAAACAATGAACCTATAAAAAGAACTCCTTTGAAAAAGTAATCTGACATTTCATTGGGGAATATGGTTTTCATATACCAGAAAAATAATGGGACGGCACAATACATGGTCAAATAAATCAACTTTACAATTAACCAGAACTCAATTGTTGGGAAAATGGTTACAAAATATTGTTCACCGAGAATAATTGTTTGAAAGCCTTCTACCAGACAGAAAAGACCGAATGATAGGGATGAGTAATCTTTTTTACGGATTAAAAAAAGAACAATATGGTAAAATCCAATCATCCAGGTAGCTCCAAAAAATAAAGAAGAGAAAAATAGTTTTTTTTCTCTTTTTGCATGTAACCTGGATACTTTCCCTAAATAGACATTCTCCCGGATACCTCCCTTCCAATGATGAAAATTAGAAACATGGATAATAATATCAAGGGCACCTGAATTGTTCTCAAAAGCAGTAACTGCAGGTGCATAAAGTGGGATAGCCTGCTCTTTGGTTGAAGCTGGAAAACCTGATGTGCGTATTAATTCACCATTGATATAAACCCTTGATGATGAAGATATATGAAGGATTTTTAGCCCTAAAGCTTTTTCTTTAGTAATAACCTTTAGTCGATAGGTAGCAAATCCGATACCAGACAATTTTTTCCCATCTATTTCAAATTTATTCCAACTACCCGGTGTGTTTTTATAATCAAAAGTTAAATCTGTATTTTTTAAAAGTTGATCTGGAGTAATAAACTTTTTCCAATAAAATTCCCATTCGCCTTTAAGCTGTACAGAACCGTTTTCTTTAAAATCCCAATGGCTCAAATCCATTACTCCCTTTTGCGCTTTGGGGAAAGGCTGAACGACAGTTTTACTGATGCAGGCACTGAAAAAACTGACAGCTATGACCATGAACATGATGGGCAGCATATTTCGTGTCTGCTTTTGCAAAGTCATTTGTCTATTTTCAGTTAATAGATATGATATTAAAATATTAAGTATTGCCGGGGAGTACATTGAATTTGACAAGCTATTACCATTCAGTAAAATTGAAACTGTATTTTTTGTCAATAGAAAATAAATATAATACTGCGGTGACAGCTTTAATTGTTTCAAACAATTCTAAATTATTGGGCTTTGTGCTATAGAAAGTGTTATATGTGACGGATGAC
>CAZLTD010000084.1:0-24929 GCA_964562385.1 uncultured Desulfobacula sp. | reverse complement strand
TCCATGTAATTTCAATTGCTTACAACAATGCTGTTACCCCGTGAATGAATACAATAATTCTATAAATTAAAATGGGATGACCAACCATTTATTAACCACATAACAAGGAGAGTTAAATGAAAAAAATCGTAATACTTGGATCCGGTGCGGGCGGAACAATGTGTGCAGCCAAATTGCGCAGGGAACTGGGTAAAGACTGGAAAATCATTATTATTGATCCCGATGAAATGCACCATTACCAACCGGGCTGGCTCTTTATTCCGTTTGGTATTTATACGGCCGACGACTGCCAGAAACCCAAAAGAGATTTTATCCCCTCAGGCGTGGATTTTATTGTGGATGAAGTTGTGGGCGTCAATCCCGATAAAAAGGAAGTGGAATGCAAAAAGGGTAAATATGACTACGACTGGCTGATCATCGCCACCGGCTGCAACGCGGTTCCTGAAGAAATCGACGGCCTTGAAAACTGGAAACCGGACGGGAATGCCAACGAGCATACATTCTTTACCCTTGAAAGTGCTGTTGCCCTCCATAAAAGAATGAAATATTTTGATAAAGGTAAATTGATTTTCAATATCGCTGAAATGCCCCATAAATGCCCTGTTGTCCCCATGGAATTCATCTTCATGGCAGACTGGTTTTTTGCTAAAAACGGGTGCCGCGACAATATTGAAATTGAATTTGTAACGCCCAATACCGGTATTTTTACAAAACCGATTGCAACCAAGGTAATGAGTGCCACGGCAGAAGAGAAAAATATTCTGGTTACCCCGAACTACAGCCTGGACAATGTTAATGTTGAAGAACAATACATGGAATCTGCCACAGGCGATCGGATTGACTATGATCTGTTTATTTCCACCATGCCTAACCTGGGTGCCGATTATATAGAAGACTCTTTGATGGGTGACGGTATGGGATATGTTATCACGGATCACAATACCCTGAAAGCCGAAAAATATGACAATATCTATGTTGTGGGTGACGCCACCAATGTCCCGACATCAAAGGCCGGATCTGTTGCCCATTATGAAGCTGATATCATTGTGGAAAACCTGTTGCTTGAAATTGACGGCAAAGAGGCAAAACCTTCTTTTGACGGTCACTCTACCTGCTTTATTGTTTCCGGTTATGACAAAGCGTTCCTGTTTGATTTTAACTATAAAACAGAACCGCTGCCCGGTAAGTTTCCGTTCCCGGGAATGGGACCCTTTGATCTTGTCGGCGAAAGCAGCATGAATTACTGGGGCAAGATGATGTTTAAATGGGTATATTGGAACCTTCTTTTGACCGGACAGGAGATGCCGCTTGAGCCTCAAATGACTATGGCAGGTAAACATTGGCCAAAAGTCGAAACAGAATAGGAGGCGGATATGACAAATGAAGAGTTGATACTGGAAAAGCTTGAACGCCTCGAAGCCCAGATCCAACCATTGGTTAAAAACAGTGCAAAACTGGAAGAGCTTAAAAATGATCTGATTCCTATCAGCAATCATGCGACAGCGCTTTTAATCGAACAGTTGACTGAGGTTGAGGCCGGGTTCCAGCTTGAAGACTTTCTGGGGTTGATGAAAGAGTCCATGAGGAACACCCAGAATTTTGTTTTTGCACTTAAACAGATGGCCAATATCATTGAGTTCGTAAAGGATCTTGAGCCCCTGTTAAAATCAGCAGTTCCCCAGTTTATTGCAATGCTGGACGAGATGGAACAGAAAGGTGTTTTCAGGATGTTTAAAGCAACGGTCGATCTGCGTAGTAAAGTGGCAGCGGCCTATACGCCTGAAGATATTGAAATGATGGGTGATACCCTTGTTGCATATATGGGGCTTGCAAAAAGTCTGTCCGATCCCAAAGCTATTGAGTTGCTGGAAAAACTGTCCCAGATACCTGGCAAGGTTGATCTGGAAAATGCAAAGAGCGTGGGTGTGTTCGGGCTGGCTTCTGCCGGATTTAATCCTGAAATCAGCCAGGGCTTAGGTGTTGTGATGGAATTGACAAAAGCCATGGGACGGATAGCGCCCTCTGATACACAAGCGTAATTTATGACACTTAATCATTACACAAAGGAATAGAACTTATGGCAAACGCGTCTGAAAAAAAGATCCTTGTTGTGGATGATGAACCGGATGTAAGAAATTTTTTGACAACCTGCATTCAGGATGCGGGATTCCAGGTGGATTCTGCGGTAGATGGCCAGGATGCATTGGAAAAAATAGAAAAAGAAGTACCGGATTTGATGACCCTTGATATGGTGATGCCGCGTAAATCAGGTATTGAATTAATCCGGACATTGCGGAAAAATGATGACTGGGCGGGTTTGCCGGTCATCGTCATTACGGCTCATGCCAAAAATGAGTTCGCCAGTGAGGATATAAAAAGTTTTAATGCATTTACTTCGGGTTTGAAACCCAGGCGTACCATTGAAAAACCGGTGACGCCGGAAGTTCTTGTAAGGACAATCTGTGATATCCTTGCGGTGGAACCGCAGGAAACAGTTCAATCGTCCAAAGATATTACCGAGGATGAAGAAAAACTGTTGAAGATGATAAGGGAAGGTGATTCTGAAATGCGTCAGCAAATTAAGAGTTTTCTTGGCAATCTTTAACAGCATCGTTCGAATCTAAAAAAAATGTGTCTGCGGCTATTTCACAATTGACTGCCGTAGACACATTTTTTTATTCATAGTGATTCTCAAAAATATGTTCCAAAAAAATCATATAAGAAAAGAATCACCAAAAGGCAAATTGATTGTCACTCAACGGGTTTTATGATTCGAGTGATCGAAAACTATATTCTTGTATCGGAACCTGTTTCTGCGATTTTCTATAGATGGTAAAATCGGTGTGGATCTATTGTTCGGCGGATTGCAGGATATGAATATCCAAAGACAGGTTGTGGCATCCTTTTTTTTTACCGTCCTATTTGTCGACAGTTGGACAGAACGGTATACAGGCGTGGTTGGTGTCTTTTTCACCGATAAGATCTGCAATGCTGATGTTGTCCAGCTTTTCATATAATACGCTGGTTGCATCATACCAGGCGTGCCTGACCAGGCATTCCGAAGCCATGTCACATTTCTCAGGAGAGCTGACACACTCCACCAGATCTGTCTGCCCTTCAAAGAGTCTTACAATTTTACCCAGGCTGATATCCTCGGGTTTTTCAACAAGCAGGTGCCCGCCTTTGGGGCCCCTGACACTTTTTACAATACCGGCAAGCTTGAGCAGACGCAATAGTTGTTCAAGATATTTAACCGGTATTTTCTGGCGGGACGCAATTTTGCTGACTTGAAGCGCTCCCTTGTCAATATTGAGTGCCAGCTCGATCAAAATTCTTGTGCCGTACCTGGTTTTAGTCGAAAGTTTCATATTTAAGCCATATTAACAATAAAGGAATCATTAATTCCTAGTCTTTTGAGATAGTTTTGAGGCAGAAGATGCCATTTTTAACTCGGAAAGTCAAGGCACAGATGCAGGCCAGAAAACCATTGGATTCAATATGTCCTTAGATTCCAGTATGTTTTTAAATGGCAGCCAATGCTTTTACTCAATTGCTTTGGAAATTCTTTTAGAAAAAATACTGCCCAGCCTCTGATAAAATTTTACTGCCGCTGTGGGGTAGGTATTAAAAATAGATTCAATATCCTGTTTGGCAATTCGAAGAACGGTTGTGGGAGATGTGCAGGTAGCGGTAGAGGTGTAAATTCCTTTTTCAACAATAGAGGACCAGCCAAACACCTCTCCTGAATCGGTCAGGGCAAAAAAGGTTTGATCCTGCTCTTTCATAAGCAGGTCTACGGATCCCTGCTCGAGAATATATAGAAAATCTGCAGGTGTTCCCTTGGTGAAGATTGTCTTTTTCGCCTCAAAGGTTGTCTTATTGCAGACAGCTTTGATAGCGTCGATGGCATCTTGATCAATCCCTTCAAAAAACGGGATGTTCTGGATATCCATGGGTGTCCTCCTTTGATAAAATAATTTTTGTCAAAAGATAAAAGCTATGTAACTTAATATACATAATTTTAGTAGGAATTAAAAGAGGTAGGGAAATTAAGTAAAAATAAACTCGGCAATCCGGATATTTTACTCTCCGGGAGACATTTTTTATCCGCTGATAATAAAAGGGTGTCTCTAATGATGAAAATGATGTTTCGCTATTTGACAAGCATATATGTTCTGTTTTTTTGAAAATACCAGCGGCATAGTCCATTTTCTTTAAGAAGCCAATGTTCGACATGTGAAGCTAAAAACTGCAGATTTTATAAGCTGAACGAAATCGCTTGCCTTTTGGGCCATCTCCTGCGTCATATCAACAGGGCCACGGTTGTATCTGGTAAAAATGATGAAATGTCACTGCTATTCGAATCTTTTGGGGAGCACCGCTGAATACGGGGTAAAGTTTTTTTACATCAGGGTAAAAGACCAAAGTCCTCTGCCCAGCCGGTGAACCTTTTGGCATGGCCAATATCAATTTTTTCAAGGTTTTTGATCACCTGAGCCGTTGTCAGGATCTTCTGCTTTTGTATAGGGCTTTTGGAAAAATATTTATCGGCCACACAGATGATCTTCTCTTCAAGGCTGACCGGTATCATATCACGCAAAGGCAGCGGCAGGTTATTGGCATGTATGTTTTTTTTGGAGATACCGGCGCCGGTGTGACGTTCACACACCAGGCCGTATTCACGCGGCAGGCTCAGTTTGTCGAGGATCTGTCTGCCAAGCACGCCATGGCAGATATACGGCTTATCCCCACTACAGCCGATAGACGGCGCATCGGTTAAAAAGATGCCGATGTCATGGAGCATGGCAGCTTTTTCAAGAAAGTTGCGATCCGGCATCATATGGGGGACAGCATCGGCAATCTCAAGACTTTTTTGGGTCACTTGCCGGCTGTGATCCACAAGGGTGTGATAAAGTTTTGTGTCGGGCTGATAAAAATCTTGAATAATTAGTATCGGGTCCATGGGGTCAGGAAAGCAACACCCCTTCAATGAACATATCCAGGTCACCGTCCAGCACCCGGTCGACATCTCCCACTTCAAAATCGGTTCGGTGGTCTTTAACCATGCGATAAGGATGAAGCACATAGGATCTTATCTGGCTGCCCCAGGCAATATCATCTTTTCCGTCATGCAGGCTCTGCATTTTTTGATCCTGTTTTTTTTTCTCCAGTTGATAAAGACGGGATTTTAAGACCTTAAACGCGATCTCCTTATTCCTGTGCTGTGACGGCTCCTGCTGGCACTGGACCACAACGCCTGAGGGCAGGTGGGTGATTCTGACCGCGCTGCTGGTTTTGTTAACGTGCTGACCGCCGGCACCGCTTGCCCTGTAAACATCAATGCGAAGCTCGGTTTCATCAATATCAATTTTGATCTCGTCTTTTATCTCCGGATAAACAAAGACAGAGGCAAACGAGGTGTGACGTTTTCCGCTTGAGTTAAACGGAGAGATTCTTACCAGGCGGTGGACGCCTGATTCCACTTTCATGAACCCGTAGCAGTTCTCACCTGATACCCGTATGGTGGCACCTTTTATGCCGGCTTCATCCCCGGGCTGGTAATCGATAATCTGGCATTTGTATCCTTTTTTATCAACCCAACGGGTATACATTCTAAACAGCATCTCTGCCCAGTCCTGGGAATCGGTACCGCCGGCACCGGCATTGATGGATAAAAGCGCATCCCTGGCATCATCCTCCCCGTCCAGTGTGATTTCAATGGAGAACCGTTTGATTTTTTTTTCAAGGAGTGTGATCATCTGTGCCACTTCACGTTCGCTTTCCTTGTCTGATTCGTCACGGGCAAGTTCCAAAAGCACATCGGCATCTTCTATTCCCGTAAAGAGATCCTCCCAGGTATCGAGTAACTTGGCAAGGGAGTTCCTCTCCTTTAGTAATAAGGTTGCCTTATCCGCATCGTTCCAGAAATCTTCTTTTGAAATTATAAATTCAAGCTCTTTGAGGCGCTTTGTTTTGACAGGGAGGTCAAAGATACTCCTTGAGCCGGTCTGCTTTGGTATAGATATTTTGGATGGATTGTTTTAATTCTGCGCTCATGTTTTGTCTCCTAACACGGATATTTCATGTTTTTCACGCCTTTTTACCACAAAAGCCAGGCAGAATGCAAGAATACACCCCCAGGCAAAGATATCACCGTATTGAGTATAAAAAGTGATTCGCTTGAGTGCCGGCATCTCCTTGGTGACGGCCCCGTCCTTGAAAAGGCCGGTGGTGCTGTGAATTTTACCAATGGGGTCTATAAACCCCGATATGCCGGTGTTGGCGGCCCGGGCCATTGATCTGCGGTTTTCCACTGCCCTGAAAACGGCAATGGCAAAATGTTGTCGGGCAGCAGATGTATATCCGAACCAGGCATCATTGGTTATTGTGGTCAGCATGTCGGCCCCGTTTTTAACAAAACCGGACGAAATGGAAGGGAACAGGATTTCAAAACAGATCAGCACCCCTGTTTTATGATCGTTAAATTCAAGCGGCGCAAATGTTTTAGAGCCTTGGGAAAAATTACCGGCATGTTCGGTGATTTTTCCTAAAAAAGTTAAATAGTTACCAAAGGGGACATACTCCCCGAACGGGACCAGGTGGTTTTTATCGTATGTCCCGGTAACAAGGGAGAAGCGGTTCAGCATATAGGCCCGGTTGTAAAAGTCAGTTTGTTCTTTGTTTCGTTCAAATGCAGGGCTGCCGATGAGGAAATTGGTTTTCACGGAACGAATACATTGATCGACCTGATCGGATAGGCCCTTGTCGAAACCATAATAAAAGGGAAGTGCTGTTTCAGGCCAGATAATCAGGTCCGGTGCCCTGTCTGATACCGAGTCGGAAAGACGGATATATTTTTCAACAGTGGCATTTTTAAATTGTGCACTCCATTTTATATCCTGTTTGATATTTCCCTGGATAACACTGATTTTTGCAAAAGGCGCCTCTTTAATGTCGCCTGATACATCATTGATCTGGTATCGCCCGTAAAGAAAAGCTGATAATAAAAAAACAGAGGCTGCTGCCAAAGGCCCAAGGCAGATCGTCCTTGTTTTTTTTTTCAAGGCCCAAAAGCATATGGCGATACTGGTGTTGACAAAAACGATCAGGAACGATACACCAAAAACACCCGAAAAATCAGCTATCTGAAGAATATGAAGGTTGGTGTACTGGCTGTATCCTAAGGCACCCCAGGCAAAACCGGTCAGGGCATGGGCTCTGATGTATTCAAGGCCGGTCCATAAAGCGGCTGCTATAAACGGGGTCAAAAAGGCTGTGTTGGCAAATTTTTTAAAAAGAAACGCAAACAGTGCCGGATATATCGACAGATACAGACATAAAAGAACCAGAGTGGCCGTTGCAAGAATAATATGAAGCTGGCCATATACATGTACGGTTGGAATGATCCAGTAAATTAAAGTCAGATAATGGGTCATCCCCATGAAGAAGGCGCTGGTGATCGACTCTTTTACACTGAGTGTTTTTAGTGAGATCATCCAGGGGACAAGCGCAAAAAAGGCAAGCAGGTACCACCCGGTGTTGGGAAAGGCCATGGTTAACAAAAGGCCGCTGGCCATGCCGCCAAAATTTTTTTGCAGATGGGACGATAGATTTTGAAACGTCATAGTTTATCTTTGTCTTATCATATTTATAAAAGTCTGCTATATTTAACAATAAGTACGAATGCAGTCAATTGGCGTTATTGCCGACAGGTAAATTTATGGATAACGGACCTTTGAAAATCAAGCAGGAACCAAATCTTGAGAAGCCGGACTTTGGTGATATCATTGAAAAAAGTGATCAATCATTGTCTTTGAAAGAGATGAAAATTATTCTTGCCTCTTCACCTGCGGGAATCGGTATTGTTAAAAAACGGGTTCTTGGATGGACCAATCAGGTATTTCATTCCATGCTGGGATATGAGCCCGGATCTTTGGAGGGCGAGTATACAAGGATCCTGTATGATGATCAGGCGGAATTCGACAGGGTTGGTCGTGATTTATACGGTAATCTGGACCGGTTTGGCAGCAGTATTATTGAAACACGGTTGCGAAAAAAAGACGGCACATTGATGGACTGCAGGGTCAGGGCTTCGAAGCTGGACCCCAATGATATTTCAAAGGGCATTATCGTCGTTATTACCGATATTTCGGAATTAAAATTGCTGCAGATTCAGTTGCAGCAGGCTCAGAAAATGGAAGCCATCGGGGTGCTGGCCGGTGGGATATCCCATGATTTCAACAATATTTTAATGGGGATCCAGGGGCATCTGTCACTGATGCAGATCGATATCAGTGACACGGCAAAGGCAGAGTCCCACACCAAACATATCGGCAGGCTGGTAAAAACGGCAGCGGAATTGACAAACCGTCTGCTGGGATTTGCAAGAGGGGGTAAGTACCAGATCAATGTGCTGGATATCAATGATCTGGTCAAGATGTCATTGAACATATTTAAACCCACACGCAAAGACATCATTGTTCATGAATCCTATGATACAGATCTTGATCCGGTTGATGCAGACCAGGCTCAGCTTGAACAGGTCTTTTTAAACCTGGTGGTGAATGCATCCCAGGCCATTCCGGATCATGGAGATATCTATATAACGACGCAAAATATGTTTATTGCTGTTGATCACTCCTATCCGTTTGAAGTTAAACCGGGGCGGTATATTAAAGTGTCTGTCAAGGATACGGGGATCGGTATGGACCCTGAAACCCAGAAGAAAATATTTGATCCGTTTTTTTCCACAAAAGAGGCCGGGGATAAAAAGGGTCGTGGTTTGGGACTGTCAACGGTATTTGGTATCGTTAAAAATCATGGCGGTTTCATCCTTGTTAAAAGTGAAAAAGGACAAGGCGCCTGCTTTGATGTCTGTCTGCCGGCGTCTAATAATCTTCATGTCCAGGAAGTCAAAGAGGAATCCAAGCCCTTTGACCAGATTCAGAAAGGCTCTGAAACAGTGCTGCTGGTGGATGACGAAGAAGAGATCATCAATGTCGGCAAGAATTTTTTAACCAAGCTTGGTTACAAACCCATAATCGCGCGAAACGGGTTGGAAGCTGTTGAAATTTTTAAAATCTACCGGGACGATATCTCCCTGATTGTACTTGACCTGGTCATGCCCAAGATGAATGGTAAAGAGGCATTCTCTCAAATAAAAGAGATTGATGAAAATGCAAAAATACTTGTATCCACCGGATATGCTGTTGACGATAAAGTCGAAGGTTTTTTAAATCAGGGATGTCACGGATTTTTGCAGAAACCGTTTTCTCTGAACGAATTTGCCAGAGCCCTGAGGGCAATTTTGGACAAAGAGTGAACAAAATAGTCCGGGATTGGTCCTTTTATGAAATTGTTTTCATGTTGTTTGTGAAAAAAACTCCTACTAATTCTATAAATAATCGCAATTCCACATAATATATCCCAGAATCAGGGAATTATAATGATATTTGTCCTGTTTCAAATAGTATGGCACAAAATTTGTATATATTGTTTGTGTGAGGGCGGACATGACAGCCCCGCAAGACTGTACTACATGCGTTTAAACAATAAAATCATAGTGATTCTACACAATATTTTTTATAAAATTATATAAGAAAAGAATCACCTAAAGGCAAATCGATTGTCACTCAACGGGTTTTAAAATTTGAGTGATAGAAAACCATATCCGTGTATCGGAACTTATTTCTGCGATTTGCTATAGTCGAAAGAGTACACCGGTTTTAGATCCTGTATGGTTGTTGTCCGGATCGACGCCAGTGCGGTTTTACAAACTTTATGAAAACCTGATGAAAGGAATTGCCAATGAAGCTCATGACCTATGATGTGCTGTTCAGCATTTTTATCATCATTGCGGCCCTGTCGGTTTCCTGGGCGATCACATTCTGGGTGGTATTGTATTAAATCATTCCCCCGTTGACGCCAATGACCTGTCCATTAATATAGGCGGCCTTTTGAGAGCACAGGAATGCAATGGTCCAGGCCACTTCAGCAGGCGTACCCAACCGGCCGGCCGGGATCGAATCTATAATTTTATCTTTTTGTAAGCCATCCAGCATATCCGTTTCTATAAACCCGGGGGCCACCGCGTTCACCGTAATATTTCTGTTGGCCACTTCCCGGGCCAATGCTTTTGTCGCGCCGATTAATCCCGCCTTTGATGCGGAGTAATTCACCTGTCCGGCGTTTCCCAGCACGCCGGCGGTTGAAGATATGTTGATAATCCTGCCGAATCTGTTTTTTAACATCTGTTTCACAGCCGGTTTGGTCAGGTTAAAGAACCCGGTTAAATTGGTGTCGATAACGGACTGCCAGGCCTCTTGTTTCATCATCGCCAGCAGCCGGTCCTGTTTTAACCCGGCGTTATTGATAAGAAAGTCAAGTCTGCCCATTTTTTTAACAATTGATTTGACCGCGCTGCCGGCCTGCTCTGCATCCGTGATATCAAATTGCAAAAGCGCAGCCTCTCCACCTGATTCACGGATGATTTCAAGGGTTTGTCCGGCAGTGGCCTCATTGGACAGATAGTTGATAAATACAAAGGTGCCGCCTGCACTAAGTTCTATTGCGCACGCTTTCCCAATGCCTCTGCCACCCCCTGTAACAAGGGCGACTTTGGGAGCACAAGATTGGGTCATGGTTTCTCCAAATAAGCTTAAATGGTTTTTAACATCCCAATGGTATAAAAAATGCAGCTATCATTCGGATAGAATTCTTTTTAACTCAAAAACGTCTGCGTTGGAAGGGGGTTAGCCATTCAACTCATTAATTAATACAGCTTTACAAGGTTAGACTCAAATGATATTTTGATTTAAGATAATCAGATGATCGATTAATCTGTATGATCGGGAGTTATTATATGAAGCACATAGAAATTCGGTTTGGTGATAATATTGAAATGCATGAGGCAAAAGAGAAATCTTTTGAGGAATTGTTTCAGTCTGTCAACCCCATGTTCAGCTTTTCACAACGAGTCTGGAAACCCCAGATGGATATTTTTGAAACAAGGGGCGAGATTATTATTCAGGCAGAAATCGCGGGTGTGGGCAAGGAGGATATTGTCATTGAAATCAGCAATAAGGCGGTTAAGATCAGTGGTACAAGGAAAAACAGTCACCCTGATCGTACAGCTACCTATCGATTGGCTGAAATTCAATTCGGTCAGTTTGAACGGGTTTTGTACCTGCCCAATGTGATCGATGTTGAAAAAGTATCAGCCACGTTCACGAACGGCTATTTAGAGCTTCGGCTCGGCAAGCTGTTCAGTAAGAACATTAAACAAAAATCTAATATGTCGGTTGATTTCTTTAAGCCATAGATGCCATAAGGAACCCAAAACTAATGGATGACCTCAGACATCCCTCTCCCAGCATAACCTCAGAAAATATCCCGGACACTATTCCCATTCTTCCCATTGTGGACACTAATCTTTTTCCCAAAATGGTACTACCCCTGGTATTGATTCAAAATGAGGCAGTTGAATTGATTGACGAAGCCATGTCCGGAAACCGTATGCTGGGGCTTTTACTATCCAGACGATCCGATGTTGATTCACGCCATACCGCAGAAGATCTGCACCGCGTTGGAACGGTGGCAATTATTCTCAAGATGTCGAAAATGGAGGATGATAAGGCACAGTTGCTCATCCAGGGATTGAACCGGTTTCGTGTGAAGGACTTTGTCCAGGACAAGCAGTATATGCAGGCGAAAATAGAGGTCATGGCCAGCCATAATGCGGACAGGAATAAAGAAAATAGGGCATTAATGGCCAATATTGTTGAACAATATGAAAAAATAGTTGAATTGTCTCCGGGACTGCCTTCTGAGATGGGCCATATGATAAAGTCCCTGCAGGAGCCCAATGTACTGGCAGATATGGTGGCATCCACCATTAACGCCCCGGTGATCGAAAAACAGAAAGTGATTGAACTGCTGGATGTCAACCGTCGGCTAAAAAAGGTGACCCGCCTTGTCAATGATCAGCTGGAGATCCTTGAAATGGGATCAAAAATCCAGAGTCAGGTAAAAGAAGATATGGATAAGCGGCAGCGGGAATATTATCTTCGCCAGCAGTTGAAGGCTATCAAGGAAGAGTTGGGTGAATCGGAAGATGATAATGTTGAGATAAACGAATACCGGGCCAAATTAGAAGAAAAACAGCTGCCTGACGAGGCCAAAAAAGAGGCGGATCGAGAATTGCAGCGTTTGTCCAGAATGCACCCGTCTTCGTCGGAGTATGTGGTGGCCTCATCCTATCTGGACTGGTTGACAACCCTGCCGTGGAATGAGGCATCACAGGACAAGCTGGATATCAAAGAAGCTAGGCGGATTCTCAATTTGGACCACTATGGTCTTGAAAAACCTAAAAAACGAATTTTAGAATATCTGGCAGTCCGAAAACTCAAAGATGACTCCAAAGGGCCGATTCTTTGTTTTTCAGGTCCTCCGGGAACCGGGAAAACCTCTCTTGGGAGATCCATCGCCAGGGCACTGGGAAGACAATTCATCCGAATTGCTCTGGGCGGTGTCCGCGATGAAGCTGAAATCAGGGGGCATCGCCGTACCTATGTGGGAGCCCTGCCGGGCCGGATCATCCAGTCTTTGCGCAAGGCCGGCACCAAAAATCCGGTGTTCATGCTGGATGAGATCGACAAGGTTGATTCCTCCTATCACGGGGATCCGTCATCCGCCCTTTTGGAGGTGCTGGACCCGGAACAAAATTTTTCGTTCACCGACCATTATCTGGATGTCCCCTTTGACTTGTCCGACGTCATGTTTTTAACCACCGCCAATGTTTTGCACACCATTCCGGCACCGCTTCGGGACAGGATGGAGGTATTGGAGTTAAACGGGTACACAGAAGAAGAAAAATTAAAAATTGCCACCCGCTATCTCATCCCGCGCCAACGCGAAGCCAATGGCTTGAAGTCAACGCAGGTGAAAATCAGGATTGGCGCTGTTAAAAAAATGATATCCGGGTATACACGGGAATCGGGCTTACGGAATCTTGAACGCCAGATCGGTGCTGTTTGCCGGGGGGTGGCAAGTAAAATCGCAGAAGGAGATGCGACTGCTCTGGTGATCGGCCAAAAGGATCTGCATGCATACCTGGGGCCGGCCCCCAATATGCCGGATGCCGCCTTAAGGATCGAGAGCCCGGGGGTTGTGATCGGTCTTGCCTGGACACCTTATGGCGGTGAAATTCTTTTTATTGAGGCAGTGGCAATGAAGGGCGGAAAGGGGTTAACCCTGACCGGCCAGCTGGGAGATGTAATGAAGGAATCTGCCAGCACAGCCTTAAGCTTTATTCGGGCCAATGCAGCAAAACTGGGAATAAAAGAGGCTTTTTTTGACGATCATGATCTGCATATCCACGTGCCTGAAGGATCGATTCCCAAGGATGGGCCGTCTGCCGGTGTGGCCATGTTGACCTGTCTGACATCGCTGCTCACGGGACGGTCGGTGAAAAAAAAGATGGCCATGAGCGGGGAGATCACGCTCAGGGGAGAGGTGCTGCCTGTGGGTGGCATTAAAGAAAAGGTAATCGCGGCCCATCGGGCCGGAATCAGAACCATCATCCTGCCGCAATGGAATTTAAAAGATATGGAAGATATCCCGGCAAATATTAAAGACAGTATTGAATTTCACTTCCTTGATAAAATGAAGGATGTTTTAAAACTGGCGCTGGATGACTAATTTAAATTATGTTGGGGATGTTTTGTTAAAAGTAAAATTTGCGGTATTCATTTTGTTGTTTTTCTTTTTCTTCAGTTGTTCTTCCGGGCTTGATGCAACCTATGGCAATGCTCATATCCCGCCGCCGGCATCAAAAGGCTCGTCAACCACCGGGAAAAATGCTCCTGCCACACAAAAACCCTACCGGATCAAAGGGGTTAAATACTCACCCATTGCCAGCGCCCAGGGATTTGTCCAGAAAGGTAAGGCCTCCTGGTACGGCAAGAAATTTCATGGCCGTAAAACATCCAATGGTGAAGTTTATAATATGTACGCCATGACCGCAGCCCACAAAACACTGCCCATGAATACCTGGGTCAGTGTACATAATCTGGAAAATAATAAAAAAATTGTGGTTCGGGTTAATGATAGGGGCCCTTTTATTTACGGACGGATAATAGACCTGTCCTATACCGGTGCAAGCCGACTGGGAATAGTAGGGCCGGGAACTGCAAAGGTCAGGATTACGGCACTGGGCCAGGCAGTAAGCTACTCCAAAAAGACCAAGGCGCCGGTGAAGTTTCAAGCCATGGATTACTGGAAGGGTGATTTTACCGTACAGGTGGGCGCCTTTAAGGTAAAGAGCAATGCGCAGAATTATCGCACTAAGCTTTCCAAGTCTTATAAAAATGTACATATCGCACAATATACAGATCACAGAGGCGTTTTTTACCGGGTGAGAGTCGGCAGGTTTACAAATTTAAAGGATGCAATGCGGTTCACTGAAAAAGTGATCCTTAATGGATTTGACAATGCATTTGCCATTGCCCGGTAAAAGGCTGTGGGATACCGGCAATTTGTCCGGGCATATAGAACACAAAGGATCGGCTCCAAAATTACTTAGGGGCAAAGCTGTGCATTGCCTTACTTAAACTTTTGTTTTTAAAATACCCAGTATTTTAAGGGGTTTTGGAAACAATTTAGATCAAGTTGTTTTATAACGATTCCTAATTTTTGATCATCCATTGGTTTGGATGTGACACGACAGGCAAAAAAAGAATGAAATATACAGTTTTTCTAGATCGGGATGGTGTTATAAATATTGATTCAGCCGCCTATATCAAACACCCGTCTGAATTTGAATTTATCCCCAACAGCACCGATGCAATTGCGCACCTTACCCAAAACGGCTTCACCGTTATCCTTATTACCAACCAGTCCATTATCGGTAGAAAGATGGCAATCCCAGAAACCCTGGATGCGATTTTTGATAAGCTAAAAGCCGGTGTAAAGGCAGTTGGCGGGAAAATTGACGACATCTTTTATTGCCCCCACGACCCCAAAGACAATTGTGACTGTAGAAAGCCAAAACCCAAGATGATCCTGGACGCCGTTCAAAAGCACGGGATTGATCTGTCTTTTTCTTTCATGGTTGGAGACAGCGCCAAGGACATTGAGTGTGCATTAAATGCCGGCTGCCAAAAAACAATCCTGGTGAAAACAGGAAACGGAAAAGCAGCCCATGCCGATCTTTTAGGCAACGGGATTATTCCGGATGCCTATGTGCCGGATCTTTATGCGGCAGCCCAGTGGATCATCGGCAGCGTAAAAGATAGATGATTACCATTAAGGGCATTCTGACCCGGATTACCTTTCAAAATCCGGATAACCACTATACAGTGGCAAGACTTCGTATCGCCAAGATCAATGATCCGGTGACGGTTGTGGGGCATCTGGCCGGTGTATGCGAAGGAGAAAGCCTCGAAATATCAGGTTCCTGGACATCCCATCCCAAATATGGTGACCAGTTTAAAGCTCAAGTTTACAAGGTGATTCTGCCGGCCAGCGTCTCCGGTATCCGAAAATACCTGGGTTCCGGCATGATTAAGGGGATCGGTAAATCCATGGCAGACAGGATTGTCGATTATTTTGGGGAAGAGACGTTCCAGGTTATTGAAAATGAACCGGAAAAACTAACCCTCATCCATGGGATCGGCAGGGCCAAACGAAAAATCATTGAGCAGGCATGGAACCAGCATCACGCTGTTCGAAAGGTGATGCAGTATCTGCAGGAAAACGGTGTGGGGGTCTATCATGCTGCTGAAATTTTAAAATTGTACGGGTCCGGGGCAATGACGGTTCTTGAAGAAAACCCCTATGTCATTGCCAGGGATATCCCAGGGGCGGGCTTTGCCATTGCCGATCAGCTTGCCATGCAGGCCGGTGTGGACAGGGATGATATCAACCGGCTGGCGGCCTGCCTTTTTTCCACCCTGTTATCCTTTGAGCAGGACGGTCATGTCTTTGCCATGAAGGATGATCTGTTTGCCCAGACAGCCAAAACCGCCGGGGTGAAGCAGGATCTGCTTAGCGATGCCCTGGATGACCTTCTGGACACCGATGATGTAAAACTGGAGCAAAAAGAAGATGAAACCCGGATTTACCTGTCCTGGCTGTACCGGGCAGAATCCGGGATCGCAGCCCGTATTAAGGCGATATTATCCTTGCCGGCAAATGATTATGATCTGGCGCAGGACCAGATTTTAGAGCAGGTACTCACACGCCTGGCTGTAAAATTATCCGGGGAGCAACTAAGCATTGTTGAAGGGGTGCTCAACGAGAAAATCGTTGTCATAACCGGTGGTCCCGGTACCGGAAAGACAACCCTGGTCAAGGCGCTGTGCGCTGTTTTTGAACTGCAGCACGAAAGGGTAGTACTTGGCGCGCCCACCGGGCGGGCAGCCAGAAGATTGTCCGAGGTTACCGGGAAAAAGGCATCCACCCTTCACAAGCTGTTGGGATTTGATCACGAGAATCATACCTTTGAAAAGGGGTTTGCCAATCCCCTTGATCTGGATGTTTTTATTGTGGATGAAGCATCCATGGTGGACACCCTTTTAATGTACCGGATGACAGAGGCGCTGCCGGCTCATGCCAGGCTGATCCTGGTGGGTGATACATTTCAGTTGCCGTCAGTGGGACCGGGCAATGTGTTGTCTGATATCATTGAGTCCGGTGGTATCAATGTGTTTTTGTTGACAAAGATTTTCCGCCAGGCTGAAGAGAGCCCGATTATCCGATATGCCCACAGTATTCGAAACGGTGATATGCCCTCTTTTGAAAAGGCGGCTGCCGGAGAGTTATCGGAGTTTTATTTTATTGAAACACAGCAGCCGGCACGGGTGGTGGAGACCATCCTTGAGTTGTGTTCCCAGAGGATCCCCAAGGCATTTCCCCATATCGACGAAATCCAGGTGCTCACGCCCATGCACCGGGGTGATGCCGGCACCATCAACCTGAATCAGCAGCTTCAGCAGGTTTTAAATGTGTCAAAAGAGGGCATGGCGGCCCGGGGTATGACATTCCGGCCCGATGACAAGGTCATGCACCTGAAGAATAATTATGACAAGGATGTGTTTAACGGGGATATCGGCGTTGTCCGGGAGGTGCTAAAAAAAGAGAACACCGTGCTGGTGGATTATGACGACAGGCTGGTTGAATATGATATCCTGGAACTGGATGAGTTGACCCTGGCCTATGCCATCTCTGTCCACAAATCCCAGGGAAGCGAATACCAGGCTGTGATCATAGCACTCACAACTGCCCATTTCCCGCTGCTGCAACGAAATCTTTTATACACAGCCATGACCCGGGGCAGGCATCTTGTGATCATTGTGGGGTCATCACGGGCGCTTGAACTGGCATTGAATAACAACAGGACCGATTTAAGGCTTTCCGCCCTTAAAGAAAAACTCAATGTTTCATGAGATTTTGAGTTCAAAATCTCACCCTTTGGGCGTGCTTATTTTACCTCATCTGCTGCGTTTCAGGGTTTTCGCGGTAGGCGAGCTACAGCTTCAAACCCTGGGCCTTGCAGCTAAGGCAAACTCCGCCCGTGAAACATGCCGGCAGTGGAATGACTGAAACGAGAAGTCAAGATGCAATTATTGTTTTTGAAATGAGTTTTTATTGCTGATAATGCAAAAATACTCGACCGTTAGTTAGGCCTGGTAGAAAGCACTGGACAATTAAATCACAGGGTAAAATCAAATTTCGTGATCCCGCAATGATAGACATAATCATTGTTGTTTTCGTTTGTTAAATGGAAATATGAAATTGCTATTAGATGAGAGTCGTGATATTTTATATCTAATATCAGGTTTGCCTTTTGTTTTATCCAAATAATGAGTCATAAAACTAATTTGTCGTAAAGTATGAAAAAAAACTATTCATTCAAATGGCGCTTTATAATTTTTATTGTGGCGGTTTTTTGCATTACTGAAAATCTTTGTGCTGATACTATAATGATTGGTACTGATCCATGGTGCCCTTATAATTGTAAAGATCAGGAAAATGAAGGTATCAGTATTGAGGTCATGCGGAAAATTTTCGAGCCGGAAGGACACACCGTGGTTGTTCGGTATTTGCCATGGGTAAGGGCTATTAATTATCTAAAAGACGGAAAAATTACAAATTTCACCAGCGCGGCAAAGGCAGATTGCCCGGAATGTTTATATGCTGATTATCCAACAGCAATTATGAGAAACACAATTTTTGTGCGCAAAGATGACAATTTGAAATGGATGGGATTAAACTCTTTAAATGGTAAAATACTCGGGGTCATAAAGGATTATACATATGGCGATGAATTGACTGATTATATCAAAAAGTATGCTGATGACCCTGAAAGAATCAGGACATCTCATGGCGAAGAAGCGCTGTCTTCAAACCTTAAAATGCTTGTCGCCGGAAGAATAGACCTTGCAATTGATGAAGAAGCAGTTCTTTTATATACGGCCAAAAAACTGGGGTTGGCTGACAGGATAAAACCGGTTCATGTGGTTTCCGCTGTCCCATTGTATCTTGGCTTTTCACCAAAAGATCCAAAAGGAAAGTATTACAGAGACCTTGCATCCAGCCGTTTGAAGGAGATGAAAGAAAATGGTGCGTTGGATAAATTATATGCGAAATATGGTTTGAAATGCCCGGTTTGTGATTAAGGCAACCATCATGTAGTTACTGGATCAATCATTTCTGAATACATAATTCTTTATTCCATGTTCTGTAATATCATCAGGAAAATCCAATATTTTAAGGAAGGGGGCTATTTAAAATAGCCCCTTCCTTAATTATCCATTCTCAATTTATAATCTTCAATTAATGCTGATGTCCACGTTAAGCTCGTTTGCCAGATCTTCGAGCTTTTCTTCCAGGTCATCTAAAGAGACACTCTCGGGGATTTTCGTATTGATATCCATGGCATACATGGCGGTACCGCTGTTGGGGGAAAATTTTTTCACAGAATGCAGGGTTTCAATATTAATTTTGTTATCCGCCAGAAGCCGGGCCACCTTGTAGACAATACCGGCCTGGTCAATACCTTCCACTTCAATGGTGTGGGTGCTGCCGCCATTTTTTGTATCCTGGTAGTGGTACTCCAGGGGGCGTATGAAAACATAGATGTCTTTTTCTCTTTCAAGGCGGTGACAGGCTCTGGAAAGCCTGTCCTGAAGATCATCGCCTTCCCCGGTTAAAAGCAGAATCAGGGTGAACTCGTCAGCCAGCTTTCCCATATTTGAGTCTTCAAGATTGCATCTGTTCTCATAAATGATTTCAGCAATCTCGGCAACAATGCCCGGTCGGTCTTTGCCAAAGGCGGTCATGATAAATTTATGCTCCATGTGACGCTCCTGTTCTGTTTTTTAATAAATAATATGATTCACCTATAAAAAATAGGCTTTGTAAAGTCAAGCCTTGGGCAGGTATGTAAGGGTTGGGGGGTGCGTTTATAAGCGGCTGGAATTTAAGGGATTTATATTTTATAGAAACCGAGTTGCGGTTTCTATAAAATAAGACCAAGGCAGTTGCTCAATTTCATTATGTTTTTAAAATCAATTTTTTTATAAGTTTAATCCTATGGATGGGGCAATATTCCGTCATAAGTCTGCGCCAGGTAGTTGCAGATAGTGATGGGATCGTCAATAAAGGCTTTACCCGTTGTCATACTTTTTTTAACCCCGTCAAAAGATATCGAAGAGTCCGGCAAAATCAGGACCGGTGATCCCTGGTTTTCTTCGCCAAGTTGTTCGATGATCCGGGGCCGGGGTTTTTGATGGTCCACGTGGATGATTTCCACCTGGGTTTTAATAGCTGGGTTGTAATTAAAAAAGCCCTCCACAATACCGCAGTCCGGGCAGTAGAAAGGGCCTTGATCCGGGGCGTCATACCAGGTGTTGAGCATAAAAAGGATGGGAGTGTTCATATTGCTTCCTCGCGTTGGCTGTTATAAAAATAGAGAGGTAGCAGCTATTGTTGCAGATGTAAAGCGCTTTGAATGTATGGAATTTTTTAAAAACTATGCCTGGATCTGTTTGTGTCTGAAATAGAAACCACAAACGATGCGATTTCAGTTCGATACCGAAAAAACTACAGACGGGTTTTTATGGTTCCGGCAATAGTTTTTTAATGCATTTTATCAGTTCAGAGCTGATTATCGGTTTTGGCAGATACTTTTTAATTCCGATTTTCAGTGCCTGGTCTTCAGTGAAATTTTTATGAAATCCCGTACAGAGAATAATCGGGATATTCGGCCGTATTTTGAGTGCCTCAATGGAGAACCTGTCTCCAGTCATCCTTGGCATGGTCATATCAGTAACGATAATATCAAAGGCATAGGGATCTCTTTTAAATTCTTTTAGGGCGGATATACTGTTATCAAAGGAAGAGACGCGATATCCGCGACTGGAAAGAATTGTCCCAAGGCTTTCCAGAATCGCATCTTCATCATCCACGAGCATCAGCCGCTCCGATGCATCCGGGACGTTCTCTTCATCTTTGGATGTTGTGCCTGATTGTATCCTTTTATCTTTAATAACGGGCAGGTATATTTTAAAGACGGTTCCGACACCGGGGCTGGAATCAAATTCGATAAAACCGTTGTGCTTTTTAACGATGCCGTTGACAACAGCCAGCCCCAACCCGGTCCCTTTATCAATTTTTTTTGTGGTAAAATAGGGATCAAATATTTTTTCACTAATGTCTGGCGGTATTCCAGACCCGGTATCACTGATTTCAAGTTTGAGATAATCCCCGGAGCAACACCCGGTGTCACCGGGAACGGGTTTATTATTTAAAAGGACATCTTCCAGACGGACCGTCAATATTCCGCTGTCGTCTTCCATGGCATGATAGGCATTGGTACAAAGATTCATTACGACCTGATGAATCTGGGTGGCATCTGCCAGTACAGCGGATTTGCTGACCAGAAACTCCCTGATTTCAATGTTGGACGGGAGTGTGGAGCGAATCAGCTTCAACGCTTCTTTTAAGATCATGATCAAGTAAATAGGCTGTTTGTTATATTTTGTCTGTCTGCTGAATGTCAGAATCTGTTGAATAAGGGATGAGGCCCTCTGGGCTGCCGTGAATACTTTATTGATATATTCCTTGGCCCGTTCAGGTTCGTTTATGTGGGTGTCGGCCAGTTGGGAGTACCCAAAGATCCCTGAAAGAATATTGTTGAAGTCATGGGCAATGCCTCCGGATAAAGTTCCGATAGCCTCCATTTTCTGGGATTGGCGAAGCCTGTCTTTCAACCTGTTTTTTTCTTCATCAGCCTGCTTTTTTTCGGTCAAATCAATTGTCAGAGCATAGAATCCGATTGTTTCTGACTTGTGGTTGATTTCAGGCACATAGTTGATTTCATACCAACGCGTTGTGTTTTTTTTCGTGGTAAATGAAAATTCAAAATGACCGGACTTGCCTGATAGTGCTTTTTTGATATGGGATTTTACAATGTTGTAACTCTTTTGTCCGATAATGGTTTTCATCCGTTTGCCCAGGATTTGATTTTTTTTTAATCTGAAGGACTTTTCAAATGCCCGGTTCACAAGCACATATCGCTCATCTGAATCGACACACGATATCTGGGCCGGCATGTTGTCTATCAGCAGTTGAAGCCTTTTTTCATTTTTTTGTGTGTTTTCAAGCTGCTTTTTCAACTGTGGATAATAGCTTTTCCGTGTGGATTCAAGGCTCAGGGCAAGAAATTTTTTTCGGGCTGACTGATGCGTGGTGTTTTTATGTAAATCTGTCATTTTTAGGGTAGTATCATTCCGTTTGGCAGGTATTAAAAAATTTGTTGATATAAGGTTTCGATCTCTTTTACGCTAACCTCTTTCGGGTTGGTGGCAAGGCATGGATCCATGAAGGCAAATGAGGCCAGTTGTGGAATGTCAGAAGATTTTACACCCAGGTCACTCAGACCCTGATTGATATTCAGTCTTTCTCTTAAAGAGGCAATTTTTCCGGTAATCATTTTGACTTTTTCAGATTTGTTTTCTGTGTGCAGATCCATCTGCATTGACAGGGCGAGCCGGTCGTATTTTTCCGGTGAAGCCGAATAATTAAAATAAACCACTTTTTCAAGGAGGAGCGCATTGCATTCACCATGCGGCAACCCCAGAAATCCGCCGAGACTGTGCGCCATGGCGTGGACCAGGCCCAGGCTGGCGTTTGAAAATGCCAGACCTGCCATCAGGCTGGCAGTCATCATGTTATCCCGCCAGATCATTTCGTCAGGCGATTGATAGGCGTTGGGCAGGCTGTTTGTAATAATTTCAACCGCACGTGTGGCAGCCATATCAGTCAACGGAGATGAGGCTGTTGAAACAAAAGCCTCAAAGGCATGGCACAGTGCATCCATGCCGGTGGCGGCGGTGAGTTCCCGCGACATGGTTGTGGTAGTTTTTGGATCAATCAGGGCGATATCAGGGATGACCATTTTACTGATGATAGCGATTTTAACATTCCTTTGTGTGTCCGTAATAATGGCAAACTGGGACACATCGGCAGAGGTTCCGGCGGTAGTCGGTATAAAGATCAAGGGTGGCCCGGGCGTTGGAATCATATCAACACCTTCATATTCAAGGATATGTCCCGGGTTCCCCATGACGACACCAATACCTTTTGCGCAATCCATTGGACTGCCGCCGCCAACAGCGATGATCAGGTCACAGTCTTCCTGCCTGCACATTGCCGCACCTTCCATCACTTCATGGTCTTTGGGATTTTCAGAGACGCCGTCAAAAATACAATAGGGCAAATCAAATTCTTTCAGGCTGTTCTCAACCGCCAAAGCCCATCCTGCGCTTCGGACCCCCGGATCAGTGACGATGAAGACTTTCGAGGCACCAAGATTGCTTGCATGTCGGCCAGACAGAGAAATCGCCCCTTCTCCGTATACAATCTCCGGTGATAAAAATTTTCTTAGATTTAATATCGTATCGGCGGTCATTACATTTTCTCCGGTATGCAAATTTTTTGAAAACTTCAGATCAGAATGGAATCAGTTTAACTTAGAATACCAGCCTGTACAATCTTTTTTTGTGCCCAGATCAATTCAACCCCTTGTAGTCGAGTCTGGTTCATGGAATCCTAAAAGCCAATGCAAACAGGAGAAGACCGGTATAATTCTCCCGGTTGAATATTTTACAAAATTCCCTTAAAATATTTTTTTATAACAGGTATTGGACTGTTAAACCGGAAACTGATTAATGAAATAGGATGGTAATGACATTTTTAAGAACGGTTAAAGAACCTGAATTTCAATGGGGCACGGCATGTATTCTGGTATTCAATGATTCGGGTCATCTGATGGTCGAAATCCGTCCGGAAAAACCATTGGCATTTCCCCTTTTCAGCCGGGAACAGGTTGATTTTCTCCAATTAAAGACTCTTCGGTTTATAGGGTTCCACGATGACATTCCGTGTTATTGTACCCAGTTGAAAAAGAACAATCTTCAGGAAGGGTTTGAATGGGTGAACTTAAGAAAACTGCTGCTCCTGGTCGACCCTGCTATGTGGGAGATCGCCGGTTATGCCCGTGAGATAGCGGATTGTCACACCCATTTTAAATATTGCGGGAAATGCGGGGGAAAAACGCAGCCCAAAACAGATGAACAGGGACGGTTCTGCCCGGCCTGTAACCTGACATTTTATCCACGAATATCCCCGGCCGTTATCGTGGCGGTGGTCTGGGGTGATCAAATTCTTCTGGCCCGGGGTGTTAATTTTCCCAACAAGAAAATGTTTTCCGTTCTGGCAGGTTTTGTCGATCCCCAGGAGCGCCTTGAGGACTGTGTGAAACGCGAGGTGTTTGAAGAGACAGGGATACGGGTGAAAAACGTAAATTATTTTAACAGCCAGCCATGGCCTTTCCCGGACAGCCTGATGATCGGGTTTACAGCGGAATATGAAAGCGGCACCATTAAAATTGACCCCGATGAGATTGCCGAAGCCAGTTGGTTCACGGCTGAAAAGCTGCCCCTGGTTCCGGGCAAACCCACGCTGTCCGGGGAGCTGATCCAGTGGTTTGTGAAAAATGTAAGCAGTTAGATTTTAGCAATTAGCTGATAGCATAAGTGAGTTGTTTTTTTCAATCCGTTAGCTGACACCTGACACCTGACCGCTAAATCACCCGGACAGCATCATTTTGTTGATAATAATATTGTGGGATTTGCCAAACACCATGATCTCCTTTGGATTAAAATCTCCATTTGCATAGGTGTTCAAAAACGCGGGGGTGTTGACCATCTGAAGCACAAATGAGATATGGCCTGAGTATCCTGTGTCATCCAGTGTCTGAAGGTCTTTCAGAGTTGCATTGGCTGCGGCCATGACCTGGCGGTTGACTTCAGGGGGATTGTCTTTATCGCAGACATGCAGGGAGTAAATTCTTCTACAGGAAAAGGGTCGAACCTTATAGATCATGCAGGCCTTGTTTTTCATTAAAAAGGGGCAGGCATTTAATTTTTTGTTTTCCCTTTTTTGAATGTCCTTTCGGATGGCCCGGTTCAAAGTTTTAAGCCTTGATTTGGAAAATGTCTGGATCTGTTTTTTTATCTGCCACGCCTCAAGGGTGGTGATATCTATGCTGCCGGCCTTTGCGCAGCAATAGGCGCAGCCTTTTTGGCATGCCTGCTTAGTTTTATAGGGTGCGGCTGTTTCTTTAAAATCATCATAGATCGTTGTGAGCCGGCTTAACTTGTCGTCTAAAAAATTACTCATTATCCTTCCTGTCGGGGTCATGTTTTCCCCAGCGCCATTTAAGTCCCCCTTTAAGCCTGTTTTTAAACAGGACCGTAAAAAGGCTGCACAGAACCACCAGATCAAGTAAAAATGCTAAGCCGTCTTTTGAACTTAGAGCCGACTTGTCATCTGAAAGAAAAAAGTTATGGGTATAGGCGGATATA